>SKOL01000283.1 GCA_007120055.1 Anaerobacillus sp. | reverse complement strand
TTAACTTATTAACTTTTCGCAAGCACCACTCCCCGGTATAAAAAACACCCTCTTTGTCGAAGCTAGAATTATAGATAAGGAGGTTATTATGAAGTACTTTATTTTTTTAACGGTGATTATCTCCATCGGGATTATCGCAATGAGTACATCGTTTGAAATGATGAATACAGGAGTGCATGAACCTTCAATTCGGTCGTTATATAAAGAGGATACTTCGTTTTTATTTTTCCTTGATCGAAGCAGCTCCTTTTATCACTTTTATTCAATTAGCGAAGAGCCCCCTTACTTATCAACACGAAAAATCGGCCATTTCTTTGCGTATGGCATTCTAGCAGCGTTCCTATTTTTTTTAATTCCTATCGAGCGTTTCTGGTTAAGAGGTGCACTTGCTTTTAGCTCATCGTCATTGGTTGGTCTTATCGATGAAATTCACCAACACTTTTTAATTGATCGAAGTGGTAGAATTCTTGACGTTTATATTAATACAGCTGGTAGCTTTGTGTTTGTTTTTGGACTCGTCGTGGTATGTTACGTGATAAAGCTAGTACAAACAGTGATCACGCTCTTATTTTTTAGAAGAAAAGGTGAACATAAAAAAACAGCTTGAGTAGTGCTTCGCTTTGGTGGTGCCTGGCACTTAACTTATTAACTTATTAACTTATTAACTTTCTGTTTATCTATCAAATAAAGGGGGTATATATGTAGTTACAAACACCGTATTCCACGCATAATTTGTTTCACACTCTCATATATATTCTAGTACTTATTGGAGGTGGTTGGATGTTAAATTACAAATACCTATGGTTTTGCACAAGTTGTGGTCGTCCTTCTGAAGTAACAACTCATGTATTGCACCAATATTTTTCCAATCATGCAGTAGATTTTATTTATTGCAATCAATGTCAGACTGAAAATAAAATACCAAGTTATTTGAAGAAATTAGCAGAGGAGTTAAAATAAATTGCCCATAACTTGGTTGGGAAACAATCCTTCTTAAAATACTAAACGGGTATAGCATCGCGCCCTATGTCTGTAGAAAAAGCCAAGTTTTTTCAGTCTATAAAAACTCGGCTTTTTTATATTAGCGCGCATGGTTGAATTGAATATAGAATGTTTCTTCGGTCATTCGTTCAAAATGATAGCCCATTTCTTTTAATCCCTCAATGATGTGTGGTAAGGCTTCGACCGTGGTAGTCTTCGCTTGACCGTCGTGTAAAAGAATAATAAGTTCATCCTTTCCTTTCGCCCCATTTAATACAGAATCTATAATCACACTTTTTGATTGTCTTACTTTGGTCGAATCTAAGGAGTCGATGTTCCAATCTGAATGAAGATATCCAAGCTGCTCCATTTCAAAAATGATCTCATCCATGATGGTACTCCCTCCGTATCTATGACTGACCGTATTGTTTGAACCACCAGGGTAGCGGATAATGTTCGGGGCAAAACCTACCGTCTCTATTAACAATTGCTCCATTTTCAGAAAATCTTCTAAAAAGTGGTCTATGGATTGGTATATCGATGCGTAATTGTGACTATATGTATGATTACCTATCGAGTGCCCTTCATTTACAATTCGTTGATACATCTTCTTCCCAAACTCAGTTTGATTTCCATTCACAAAAAAGGTAGCAGGAATCTCGTATTCTTTTAATATATTTAAAATCTGTTCCGTATTTTTCGAAGGTCCGTCGTCAAATGTCAAATAGGCTACTTGTCTATTTGAGACATTTCCGTAAAAAATCGGGCCAGACGTAAAAGATTTTCTTTCCTGCGGCTCGTCTTCTTTTGGCTCTTCTTCAACCTCATTTATGAACAATGCTTTTAAAGATAGATCGTGGTTTAATTCCTTTTTTTCCTGTTGTTTTGTTTTTAAATCAATCACTACTTTTTCAGTCATTGCTCTTTGTTTTTCAATTTCATACACTTCCGCGGCTTTAACAAAAAGAAGTGTAAAAAAACCTATCAAAATAATGATTGGCGCCACATACTTCATTTTACCCCCTCCGTTCATCCTAATTTTATTTAGGGGGTTTCCAAGATATTCCTCACAAATTTAAAAAAGCAACGAACTAAGCTCGTTGGGATCGGGGTGAGACAGGGGGGACGCTGGGGGATGGTTCTTTTGCTTCTTGTACAAAGCACTGCACTTGTCTTGCTTCCACAATGTTAATAAGTTAATAAGTTAAGTGCCTGGCACCACACAGTTTCTCCCCATCTCTTTAGCTTCATATAACGCTTTATCTGCGGTGAGAAATAAGTCTTTTGGAGAAGAGTTCACATCAGGTGTGGCTGACGTGACCCCAATACTCACCGTCACCACCCCGCATACAGATGAGCGTTGGTGAAGGACATTTAAACCTTCGATCGTTTTTCGAAGTGAACGAGCCATAATAAGCGCCCCGTCATTACCCACTCCGGGCATAATGACGACAAATTCTTCACCTCCATATCGAACGACCGAGTCACTTGCGCGTTGAAAATGCCCCCTAATGCCCGTCGCAACTTTGACGAGACATTCATCTCCTGCCCGATGACCGTAAAAATCATTATAACTTTTAAAATAATCAATATCGATCACCATTAAAGAAATTGGGCTCTTGTCTCTTAAGCAACGTTTCCATTCCATCTCAATCGTGTCTTCGTAATATCGTTTGTTCCATAAATCGGTTAATGGGTCTTTCAAAGAAAGCAGGCGTAGAGCTTGATTCGCTTTTTCCAACTCAAGTTTCTGACATTCTATTTTTTCATTAGACTTCATTAAATCCGCGGTTCGCTCGTTCACGAGTTGGTCGAGATTGCTATTCATTTCTTTTAGTTTTGCTGTCATCACTTCCTCTTGCTCGTGAGCATTAGAGAATTTTCTCGCCAACACAAAAGCATTGGCAAGAGCAAAAATTAACTGACCTGCAGAAGAAAGGTTGCCCGTTCTAAATATTTCCCTTAAAAAAGTGGAAGCTTGATCATTCATCCAAACACTTAAATACACTATGTCATGAAGGCTAGTTAAAATTAATGCAAGGCCACCTGTAACAATTAAGCCGACCCCGTTTTGCTTTTGAAAAAATAGCTTAATAAAGGTATACATGACATAGCCCATAACGAAGATGGTAAAGATTTGATACAGTGGATTAAAGGCGGTAAAAATCTTTGCAGGAGTGAAGAGAACTAGACTAGCAAAAATAAATGCAACGACTTGAACACATCTGACCACTTTAACTTGAAAAGCCTTCGGGAAAACTGATCGAAAATACATTAAAATAAGTGGAACACCAAAATAAAAAGACAGCGTCTGAATTTTATGAGCCACTTCCCAACTTAACCCCGGAAATACATAATAAAAGAAACTTTCTCCGACAAACAAAGTTCTTACACCGACAATTAAGCAGAACAAACCAAAATAAAGCGGTGGCTTGTTCTTTTTCCGAAAGATATACAACACAAGATGATATATTCCAATAATGATTAAACTACCGAATAAAAGAAAATCGTAAGCGATGTTTTTATAAGAGAGTGCGATAATTTCTTTTTCCTTTCCTAGTACTAAACTTTCTAAAATCCCTCCACTACGATGGTAAAAGTTAGCAACTTGAATGACAATTTCATTGCCACCTTCTTGCGATTCAAAAAGTGCAATCTGCGGGTGATATTGTGGTGTCATTGTTTCTCTACTTGTACCAACCTCTCCTGCAGTGGCCATCAGTTCACCATTGACCCAAAGCTTATAGGATGTAAAAATTCTAGGTAGTTTTAAACCGAGTCGCTGATTTTTTTCGGTATGAAAAAGTAAGCGGTAAGTAGCATAATTGTCACCTGACACTTCTTGACCGTTAATGATGTAGCGATTCCATGAACTAGGTACATCTATATATCCACTTTTCTGTGCCTCACCTTGTTTGAAGCTTTGTGGCTCTAACAGTTGTTCGTGGTAAAACTCCCATTTTCCATCTAACCTTACAAGACTATCCTCAATTGCTAATTGAGTGAGGTCGAAAGTCCCTTCTTCAGCCTTTTGATCCATCGAAAAACTTTGCGAGCAACCCGCAATAAAAAACACCATTAGCAGTAGTGACAAAGAAATATATCTATATAATTTTTTATGACACATATAATCCCTCCACATTACTTCTTCTGCCCTCATAGGAAGATCATCGTTTAAAAATTTAGCGTCCACTTTAAAATAAAACTTTTATTCTATGAACCTCGTCTTCCCACACAACACTTTCGACCTACCGCAATGAAGAAATTCACTTAAGTATTAATATATTTATTAAATCGAGCATAAATTGATGAATTGATTTTAACGTTAATGCAACATTCGATTGGGGGCGTTATAACACCGAGACTGCCTTTAATGATAGGGAATTACCTTCATGACTTGATGATATAACACATCCCGTGAAACAGGATTTTTTCTGGACGAGCACGCGCGTGACTACACAGGACCTTTTTACCGGTTCATAATCCCTCTTTTAAACGTCTAAAAGAGAAGCACAAAAATATATTAGTAATAAGTTAATAAGTTAAGTGCCTGGCACCAATGCCAATAAGTTAATAAGTTAAGTGCCTGGCACCAACATAAACAAACACCAATCAAACAAAGGGGGTGGGCTAGGGTGTACTATGTTGGATTTTTCTTATTTTTGTATCCACTTTTTATGAGCGTGTTTTGGATAATTGGTAGTTTAATTTTTTATGTTCGTAGGGAACGCGGTCCGGTGACTTACACAAAAGTAACCTCCCCTGCTCCTTTTGTGTCTATTTTAATTCCTTGTTATGAAGAAGATGAGCAAATTGAAGAAACTCTCCAAGAGTTAATGGTACTGAACTACCCTAACTATGAGGTCATTGCGATTAATGATGGTAGCAGTGATTTAACCGAAGCTTTGTTACTATTTTTCCATCGAAAATATGAAAAATTACGCGTCGTCAACATCAAACAAAATCAAGGAAAGGCCAATGCTTTATACTATGGCGTTTTGGCTTCTCGCGGTGAAATTATCGTCACTTTAGATGCTGATGCATTATTGGACCGGGATGCCTTGCAACACATTGTCCCTCACTTCACTACTCCTAACTACGGCGAACGGGTCGGAGCCGTAACAGGCAATCCCCGAATTCGAAATCGAAGTTCGCTCCTCGCAAAAATCCAATTCATTGAATATTCTTCGATTATCGGTTTGATTAAGCGTTCGCAGCGGATTGTTGGAAAGGTCATGACAGTTTCAGGAGTTGTCGCTGCATTTCGAAAAAAAGCCTTACTAGACGTTGGATTTTGGGATAAAGACTTGATCACCGATGATATTGGAGTAACATGGAAGTTACAAAGAAGATTTTGGGATGTTCGCTATGAACCGAAGGCTCTATGTTGGATGTTAGTCCCAGAAACATTAAAGGGACTGTGGCGACAACGTCTCCGCTGGGCACAAGGTGGAGTTGAAGTTTTACTTAGACATTTTAATATTTTTAAAGATTATCGTCAGCGAAGACTATATCCTGTCTATATTGAACAAGTGATAAGTGTTATATGGTCGATCGTTTGGCTTTTATACATGTGCTTTATTTTCATCCACGATTTTGATATCGCCTTGCTTTTATACGGCACTTATCTCGCATTAATCGCTCTCATTCAATTAACGATCTCTTTAATCATCGATAGGAAATACGAAAAATTATGTTTTAAATATATCATTTGGGCCTCATGGTACCCATTATTTTACTGGTTTATTAATGTTCTTGTCCTACTTCCCGCCATCCCTAAAGCGTTTAAAATCCTTTCTAAACAAAAAAAACAATATGCCACATGGCAAAGTCCAGATAGGGGGTTACCTAAATGAAAGTTATCGATGGAAAGCAACGAGGCGTCGTTATATTGGTCGAACTTTTTTTCACTCTTATGATGTGGTCGCTGTTTATTTTCTTACTCATGCTATTAACCCCATCATTTTCCAGTAGATTTTTCGTTGCCCCTGAAAATACATTTTTAATGTTTGCCTTCCTTTTAACGTTTATCTCACTATTAGTTATTTTCAGTTCGATATCGTTTTGGGGGATTTATAATAAAAAAAAATACGGACCTCTAAAAAGACGAATCATGCCTAAAGCTGTTACTGCAGAAGAGTTAGCAGAGGCATGCAACATTTCCGTTGAAGAAGTCAATCGGTTGCAACAAGAAAAATGGGTTGATGTTTGAGGGAAGGAGGACAGCCCACCGCCCCTCGTCCCGGTGAGTTATAATTCTAATAGTTTTAATAAATTTTCTGGTTTTTGATTGGCCTGTATTAATATTGCTAGTGAAGATTGTAGTAGTATTGAAACTTTAGTTTTTTCAGTTACTTCTCTAGCCATATCTAGATCACGAATACGCGATTGGGCATCTTGAAGGTTTACACCATAGTTTTCTAAATTATTAATAATATGATCTAAACTTCTATGGTAGGTCCCTAACCTTCCTCTTACATTCGATACATCTGCTATTGCTTTATCAATTTCAACTATGGCCCCATTCGCTGCAGACAAACTATTAGAAATATCTAGCACGTATTCTACATCACTATCAACTTCTAAATACTGAACATTCGTTTCTTCACTACTAGAACTCTTACTAATGCCTAGTGCATTGGTACGCATATCATCAATATTGACATAAAAGTTGTCTCCAGAATTGGGACCTACTTGGAGAATAAATTGAGAATCTAGTCTCTCAGTAATTTCTTCTTCAGCCTCACCGTCATTTTCTTCAGGCGGCTCTTCATCACCTGCAATAATGATTTGCATTGTACCTGTATTAAGAGTGGAACCTGTATCATATGTTATGTTTGTGTTTTGCGAAATAGGAACAAAGTAGCCCCCTCTACCTAAAGTTAAAGTAGAATCAGGATAAATAGGTTCATTCAGGATAATATAATTATCTTCACTATCTAATAAACTTACCCGATAATTATATATAACATCAAAATAGAGGCTTAAATTATATGTAGGTTCTAGCGTTTCTACTGTGGCCATTCCCCATAAATCAATGACTGAATGTTCAACATAATTGATTGGCGTATAGGAGTAATCAATTTCCCGATTACTAGTTTCCATGAGTCCTATTTTCCAGTCACTATTAATAGTATCGAAGGTGGAAGGTATGTCATTTGTATTTATTAAGTTAGCTGAATGCACTTCAAAGTGTCCATATCTATCGTCTAGTGTACTAAGCATTAACCCGTTAGCTGCAGCACTGTCTAATAAACCTGACTGCTCAGCAATTTTATTATCCGCATTATCATATATAGTTACAGTTCGATTATCGGTTACTCCAGTAACTTCGACTCGGAAGTCATTACCGGTTTCGTGTATACCTCTATCCCCCATCTGCCAAGGCCATGTAGTACTATCCATAGCTGGTGAATATCCAATGATATTAGTTATCCCACCACCAGAGGAAAAGTTTGTAACTTCAGGTTCAACAAAGCTTGTAATCGCATAACCACCTGCAGGCAGTTCAGAAAAGTCAGCATTTTGAATAGATGCTTGCCTGAAAGAATATGTACCGTACCAAACATCTCCAACTCGTCCTGTAGTATTTGTTACGAACTTGTGTAATTCTAAAGTATACTCGCCTGGTTCTAAATTAGGTGAAGAACTCCTCATATCTAATATTCCAAGGTGTGATCCATCAGGCTGAGGGGAAAAATACCTTTGTGGTGATGGGTTAACCTCACCTGTATCCCCATTTTCTATTCCATCAATATTACTAACATAACGATTACCCAAACCATTTAATAAAGGGATAGTATTGTATTCCGTAGAATTAGAAATATGCTCTACTTGTTCAGTTAACGTTGTAATTTCCTTTTGAAGCATAAGTCTGTCTTGTTTAGTATAGGTATCGTTACTAGACTGTACTGCCAGCTCCCTCATTCTTTGTAATAAAGCATGTATTTCTCCTAACCCTCCTTCAGCAACATTCACTAAATCAATACCTTCTTGGGTATTTAAACTTGCTCTACTTATACCTCTAATTTGCGCCCTCATTTTCTCTGATATAGCGAGCCCCGCAGAATCATCAGCTGCTTTGTTAATACGTAGTCCAGAAGATAAATTTTCGAGATGCTTCTTATGTGATGAAGTATGTTTTTTTTGTTTGTTTAAACCGTTTAAAACAGCAAGATTTGACGTAATAATCATTTTTTAAACTTCTCCCCATTTTATTTAATACGTCTTTTATATCGGGATATTTCTCCTAAATTTCAACCACTTTTTATATTTTTTTGATATATGTACCAATTTTTTAAATAAGTTAATAAGTTAAGTGCCTGGCACCATTGATTGGAGCAGAATTTGGTACGGATTTTGGTTAGCTTGGGTAAAAAGTGCTCGAGTTGTTTGGGCAAGCATTTTGGATTTGGTATATGCCATGATTTCTTTTGCCATATCGGTGTCTCTTATTCTCGATTCGGCTGACACCAAGTTAGCTTCATATTCTTTTGAGCGGCTATAGGTGTGCTCCAATCTATTAAAATAACTACCAAACTTGGAACGTTCGGAAATTACTTTTTGTAAACTGTCACCAATTTTACTAATAGCTGCAGCGGCAGCTTCGCGCGAATTTACGTTAAGGTCATTCAATCCTAAACTTTGCGTGCGTGTATCTGTTAAATGAATGTTAAATGTATCTGAAGAATTGGGACCGACTTGTAATGTTAGAAAATCATGTTCTTCCTCTGTCGTTTCTGTTTCCTCCGTTATGGTTGTGACTTTTTCACTAGATGAGATAATTGTACCAGCTGCACCAACCGCTACAAATTGGTCGCCGTTCCAAATGACCTGCTGAAGTTTTTGTTCAGTACCAGAGTTTTGCATGGTCCATTCTTCTCCATCAGAAGAAGTCAAAACCCCACCTTCCTTACCGATACTTACATATTTGTCACCATCCCAAATCACTTGCTGCAGACCTTGCGCGGTAGGAACGAGTTGTTCGTTCCAAGTTTCTCCGTCAGAGGAAGTTAATATCGTTCCTTGGGAGCCAACCACAACAAATTGACTTCCGTTCCACGTAATATCATTCAAGTCTTGGTCAGTAGGAACGTCTTGTTTGTTCCAAGTTTCTCCGTCAGAAGAAGTTAAGATAACCCCATTGGTACCTATGGCTACATGTTTACTTCCATTCCACACAGTTTTGTGAAGAGTTTCATTTGTCCCTGACTTTTGCAGTGCCCATATGACGCCATCTGTTGAAGTCACGATCCTTCCTTCCGTTCCGACGGCTGTATAATAGCTTCCATTCCATACAACACTATGGTAATCACTTCCACTAGCACTTCCGCTGCCGTCTGAAATGATCAAAGAAGTGGAACCTTCTCCCGTACTTATACTTGCTGTTTTTTCCGCGACGAAATTCCCTCCTAACGCAATCGTACCACTAACCGTTACATCTAAATTATTTTTTGCTGTGAAATCATTTTCAACAAAAAGATCGCCAGCAGATACTGTCATCTCTGAATTATTGGCCGTAAAAACTGTACCCGTATAAAAATCGCTCGTCGATGTTATATTCAAGTTATTTTTTACATCTAATACATCATTAATGACAATCGAATCAGCCGTAATATCTGCGAAATTTTTAAATAAAAATGATCCTGCATAAAACTGCCCTCCGATATTCAACTCGGCCTGATTATCGATAGTACCTGATCCTAAAACCCATAAATCCCCATCTGTATTAATCGTCAACCTATTATTCCCATGCAAGTCATCGAGAACTATTAAACTACCGTGGACCGTTAAATCCGTTCTCTTACTAGCTGTCAAACGATCAACAATCAATACAACCGGTTCGGATTCACTGCCAATCGTTACATCTCCTTCAATCGTTAAATCACTTACTTTCACAACAGCAGGTGTATTGCAGCTATTAACTATTGCCTCATTAATTGCCGCAACATTATTCTCACTCAAAGTAGCATGATTTTCATAGTGGCTAACTTCGGCCACAATACTGTCGGATATCGCTGTTAGTTCATTGGATATTGCTGTTTTTAAAGACTCATTCGTATTCACGTTGATTTCATCGGGAACACCAATATGCGTTCCTTGAACATAAACAGTGTCGGAAGGAGCAGAAACCACTGTTTCCTTATCAATATAAGCACCGGTCCGTTCATTTTGCACAGCCCACGATACCCCATCAGTCGAAGTTAAAATCGTATCCCGTTCCCCTACAGCCACAAACTGACCGCCCTCCCAAATCACGTGATTTAAGTTTTCTGTCGTTACCGTTTCAACAGTACTCCAGTTGGTGCCGTCCAAAGAAGTGATGATGGTTCCTTGAGCACCAACTGCCGCATACCGATGGCCGCCCCAAGCAATATCATTAAGACTTTGGTTCGTTCCTGAAGCACTTGCACTCCATGAACTCCCGTCTGAAGAAATAAGAATCTCACCTTGATCCCCGATGGCGACAAACTGTTCTTGACTCCAAACGATTTGATTGAGTTTTTTCGTTATACCTGTTTCCTCAGTGTTCCATTTGATTCCTGCTTCTACAACGATCTCTGTGGTGCCAGTATCACCTTCCGTCACAGGTATTTTTTCTCTATTTAATAAATGGATATTGTTAAATTGAGTATTGTTTGAAATATCATTTATTCCTGCTAATATCTCCTGAATTTCACGATTGAGGTGCACACGGTCAAGGTCAGTTAATGTGTCATTAGCAGCTTGAACCGTAAGCTCTCTCGCCCGTTGTAATTGATTCGATATTTGCGAAAGTCCAGCTTCTGCTGTTTGAATGAGTGATGTTCCGTCTTGTATATTTTTCTGAGCTTGTACGAGCCCACGAATTTGAGCCCTCATTTTCTCGGATATCGTCAAATTCGCCACATTATCTGCGGCTTTGTTAATCCATAATCCACTAGACAACTTTTCTATAGAATTCACAACACTTTGATTATGAATCTGTAACTGAGAAACGAACGTACTAGCAGATTGGTTAAATGATACCCTCATAAAAAAAATGCCCCTTTATTAAAATCAATGTACAGAACGTCTAGCCGAGACTTTTGTGTGAAAAAATTTATTGGTTTGATAGTTAGTTGGTTTGCTGGTTTGTTGGAAAATCAAAGACTGGGTTACTCCGAACAAGAAAGGGTCATTATTTTTATGCTTGGTGGGAATAAAGCCTCAACTATGTTTTGTGAAAATAGAAATAAAGGAGTAGTTGAAATTCAGCGAACGTAAGCCTAGTGGGAACGAAATTTTATTGCAATTATTGCAACTCTGGCAAAAATCCTCTTTTTTCTTCTAAGTTTTTAACGACAAAATAGTAGTCGTATGTCGTTTTCAAATCCCAATCACTGATAGAATCAAGGGCTTTTTGCGTTCCCTTTTCATTAAATGCGCGCATTACGTTTTGCCACTGTTTCGTTGAAATTGAAAAAGAAGTTGTTTTTTCATTAGTTGAAAAAGGAAGGTACAAGTCGTGATCTGGTTCTTCTATTGTGAATACGAGGTTACTATGTGCGGTTAGTACAGGCATAAAATCAACATAAAAAATATTTTCATCAAGAAACGGTAGTGGTTTTTCGAGTTGCGTAGAAACCAATAATTCTTTTTCGCCATCTTCACTTTGAATAACTTCTGCTTGAATATCCGCTTTCTCAAAAAAGAGGTACGCGCTTAAGTTAGATTGTAAGAAGCCAATAGCAAAATAAAAGACAATACCAACAATGGCTAGACTAAAAATAAGACTAATTATTTTTTTTAGCAAAATCTATCTCCCCTTCCCGTAATAGCTTTATTAGCCGTTTTAAACCTCAAACTCTCTGTAGTATGTAAAATAAAATCAATTCTTTTTTAACTTAAAAAACATAACTTTCGCACTAATCCAACCCTTCCGAACATTGAAAATATTACCAAATATATTATCCTATAGTCCTACATTACAGTCAATGCGTTTTCGGAAAATTTTGTTTTTTGGTGCTGTTTTTTGGTGCCAGGCACTTAACTTATTAACTTATTAAAGTTAACAGATTTTCACAAAAAAGTTTAAAAGTTAAGAAAGTTAAGTGCCTGGCACCATCCTTCGTGTCATTGTGTGTCACTTTTTACCGAACACTTTTTGTTATCCTAGTCTATTAAATGTAATAAAATAGAAGTAAGAATATTCTGTTAAGGAGAGGTGTTTGAATGCCCTATATTCATATGAAAGAAATATTTACCCCCCTTAAATTCATAGGAATAAAGTTCTTTATTTGTGAGGAACGCTGTATTTATATAAAAATTTGGAATCGCCACCGGAAAAAAATATTTGCATAAAGCTGAGGTGCAGTGGAGGGGACGGTTATTTGTTTCCTTTGCTGCTTAATAAGTTAAGAAAGTTAAGTGCCTGGCACCAAGAAAAAACTTCCATTTGAATTCTTGTTTACTTCAACAATATATTATTATATAATAATTTTGTTAAAAGATGGCCCGTTGGTCAAGCGGTTAAGACACCGCCCTTTCACGGCGGTAACACGGGTTCGAATCCCGTACGGGTCACCACTGAAATCTTAGATAGTGTACA
>SKOL01000038.1 GCA_007120055.1 Anaerobacillus sp. | reverse complement strand
TATACGGAATACTTTCGATGTTATATAGAGAAGAGACGACTCCACGACGATTGACACTATCAATCGGGCGATCAACAAAAGTCGGGAATTCTACGCCGAATTCCTCCATAAACTCATCTGCACCAGTTGCACTTCTTTCGTGTGTAGCCAAGTTCACTCCTACTACGACAACACCTTTGTCTTCGTAGTCTTCGGAAAGCTGAATTAAATCAGGCATTTCTTTTCTACACGGTGGGCACCATGATGCCCACAAATTAAGGACTACGATGTCACCGCGGAATGATGATAACGATACTTCTTCCCCTGTATGCCAAAGCGGCAGCGTAAAGTCTGGTGCTATCTTCCCTTGTTGAATTCCTTCGCTAGACACTTGTGTAGAAACTACATATCCAATTGCTACAATCGCGATTGCTAATATAATTAAGCTCGTAAATTTATTTTTCAATTTAAGATAACCCCCTTTTCTTCATTACTATAACAAATTTTCCTTGAAGAAAAAATGTTTTCTAACTGATTTGACATCTCGGATATATAGCTTTATAATTCATTTTATACAAAACGTTTAATAATAATTAAACAAACTAAACAAACTTTTCAAAAAGGTGGTGAATAAATTGAGCGAAGATTTAAGAAAAGTTGAGGAATCACGCGATGTCATGATAAGCGCAATCGCGCAAACAATGGTCATATATGGCGTGACTCCTTCAGTAGGACGTATTTATGGTGTTCTTTATTTTGCTGAGGAACCGAAGTCCCTAGATGATATTAAAAATGAAGTGGCAATGAGTAAAGCAAGTGTCAGTAATGGTATGCGCGAATTACTAGAAACAGAGATGGTTATTAAAGTTTGGAAAAAAGGCGATCGCAAAGACCATTATATTGCTGAAAAAGATTTCCTTAAAAACTTCATTAATTTTTTCGTAAAGAAACTTCGTCAAGAACGGAGTTTAATTTTGAAGGCAAATGAGCAAGCAAAGCCTGCGCTTGAGGAAATTGCTAATCACTCTAACGATGAAGTTGCACGTGAGGCGGCAAAAAGCGATTTAGCAAATCTTAATAGTTCATTAGATTACTTCCATTGGACAATGAAACTTGCTAACGCAATGGAAAGTGGTGAAATATTTAAATATTTCCCAAAAGAAAGTGAAAATAAATAGGCGGTGAATTTTTTGGATTTAAACAAGACAGCTTTAGTTTTAATCGACTTACAAAAAGAGAGTAACTTCGGCATTCACGGTGTTAGTGAAGTCGTTACAAAGGCGAAATCACTTATAAAAGAATGTCGCAAGTTAAATATTCCGATCATCTACACGAGGCACATTAATCGTAGTGATAAAGTTGGACTATCAAATGGTGAACAGTTGAAGGAAGATGGAACACCTCTCTTCTATTCTAGCAATACTGATAACATTGAAATCTTTGATGAGATTGCCCCTAAACGAGACGATATTGTAATCGATAAATATCGGTGGAGTAGTTTTCATGATACTAGTTTAGATATATTTCTTAAAAGCTTAGGAGCAGAACATTTAATCATCGGTGGCTTTGTCACTGATTGCTGCGTAATGACTTCTGTATTTGATGGATATTTTAAAAACTATCAAGTTAATTTAGTAAAAGATATGTGTGCGACAACGAACGAAGGAGCCCATATGGCCTCTATACTAATTATGGCTAATTGGGTGTACGACTTAAAAATTTACAATACTGATCAATTAATAAAAAAATTAAACGACCAGCCCTATCGCGCTTGGACATCGCCAGGACCTGATACATTAAAGTTCACGCCTGAAAATATGCGTGAAACATTTAAAAAACTAGACTAAATGTTTAAAGGAGAGAACAACAATGAAAAAAACAATATTATTTTTATTCATAAGTATAATGTTTTTGGCAGTAATGACAGCTTGTAATGGTAACGGAGACGAAGCAGGAACCGAAGACAATTCAGAAGCTATCGGCAATAATAACAATGATACGATTGTGTTTGGATTAACGACGTGGACAAGTACAGAAGCACCAACAAATATAGCTAAGTTAATCCTAGAAGAAGCTGGCTTTAATGTAGAGTTTATTGCGGTCGATCAACCAGTCATTTTCAAAGGAATGGCTGAAAAGGAAGTTGATTTCTTTATGGACGCTTGGTTACCTTATACTGAAGCAGTGTTATGGTCGAAGTATGAAGATGACCTACAAATGGTGACAGCAAGTTATGAAGATGTTCCACTAGGCTGGGTAGTCCCTAGCTATGTTCAAGAAAATACGATTGAAGAATTAATCGGGAACGGTGATAAATTTGATAACCGTGTCATTACAATCGCACCCGGCGCTGGTATTGTAAGCTTATCACATGACGTAATTGCTGATTACGGTTTAGATGAATTCCAATTAATGACTTCAAGTGAAATTGCAATGATCGCAGAGTTAGAACGCAAATACGCAAACAATGAACCAATCATTATTACAGGTTGGAGACCTCATTCGAAATTTGCCCAATATGACTTAAAGTTTTTAGAAGATACGAGAGGACATTTCTTACCTGATAATGTTTATGTCGTTTCTTATCAAGGAATTGAAAATGAGAAGCCTGAGGCTTACGAAATTTTATCAAACTGGAGTATCGAAGTTGCAGATTTAGAGGAAATGATGCTTGCTCACGAAGAAAATGGAACTTCATTTGAAGTTTTAGCAGAACAATGGATTGCGAATAACCGTGATAAAGTAGACATGATGTTAGGAAAATAAATATACCACTTTGAGAAGGGGTCTTCCCCTTCTCTTTTTTGTGCAATTAAGCAGTATAAAAACCTTCTTTTTTATTAAGATAACTTTAAAGGTGGTGATTATTGATGAAACGTTTATTTTATTTATTGTTGATAATAACTTTTTTGAGTTGTAATTTGTTTATTTTCCCTTCACAAATAGCTGAAACAAAGGAGATTGGACAAAATCCTCCTAAAAACGTCATTATGTTTATCGCTGATGGCATGGGAATGGGGCAAATAGAAGTGGCACGGCTTTTTGAACACGGTAAAGAGGGTCAATTGTTTATCGAGACTTTACCGCACGTTGCATTATCTAAAACGTATTCTGCAAACTACAATGTTACAGATTCAGCTGCTGGAGGAACTGCGTTAGCGACAGGTTCCAAAGTGAAAAATGGTACGATCGGCATTTCTCCTAATAAAGAAAAGCTAACGAGTATTTTATATAAGTTTAAAGATGCGGGAAAAACTGTTGGTGTTATTTCTACTAACACCGTTACTGACGCTACACCCGCTTCTTTTGTAGCTAACGTTGAAAATCGTTGGGCGGGTCAAGCCGAAATTGCCAGGCAAATTTTAAAGCGAGATATTAATATGCTGATAATTTTATTGGGACCGCCGGGAGCCGGCAAAGGCACACAGGCTGAAAAGATTACAGGCGAGCATAATCTCGCCAATATTTCTACGGGAGATATTCTCAGAAGTGCT
>SKOL01000403.1 GCA_007120055.1 Anaerobacillus sp. | reverse complement strand
TGTTCTAATAACAAAGTATTATTAAGATAACATGAAAACTATAAAATTACTAATAAAAATCGTTAGAACCCATGAAATACCAAAAAGTCGAATGATGTCAAGGGTTGTCAACGAAGTTCGGCATGAGTTATTATTATAATGGTAGTTTTCTATCATTAAACATAATAGAGAGAGATTTTCTCATTACTAAATGAAATCGAATACAGATTAACAATGATAATAATAGTGGAGTTGTGCGGTGATTAATTTATCAATGGGAGGTATTACTTTTGAAACGTAATTTACTATTTTTAAGTATACTGATTACGATGCTAGTCATAACAGGTTGTAATGTAACGAAAGAACAAGCAATTGACTATGCAAAGGAAACATTTGAAACAGGGATAGCGACAGAAACGAAAGAACCAAATCGAGAAACTGATTTGTTTAGTTATTTTTTACCTCCTGGATTGAATGTTCAAGAGGCCTCTGAAAACAACCTTATTTTATCAAGAGGCAACCAAATATATATCATTTTTTCCAACCCAGCTGAAGATAGCCTCAGTACAGTAAATTATGAGCAAGATCGTGAAGTTGAAGAAAAAGCGATTTTAACAGAGACATATACAGATGAAGAAGCTTTCAGTTATATTATCGTTGCCCCGCAGGAGGATGACGAATATAAAGTAATTGTCGGTATAGGTGGCGAAAAAGGAACCACAATTTCAAACAAAGCTAACATAAGAAGTAGTGTTGAAACAATTATCGACGTGATCAAATCCGTTACTTATGAATAGGTTAGCCAAGGGTGTCACATAAGTGTCAGCTCACTAGAGAAAGCTACTAATATAGACGTGTTTTATTTAATGTAATTTCGGTCTATATTTAGTACGTAACGGTGACTAACACTTTTTGGGGACACCCTCATTTTTTTTATAATTAATGAATTTCATAAATATTTAATTAAGAAGGTGTTTAGTGTGAATGGTTTTTTACGTAAAAAAGGAGTTGAACTTTCTTTAAGAACGTATTTTGTTACCGCTCTGAGTTATATGGCCCTCGGTTTATTTTCTTCATTAATTATTGGGCTTATTATACGAACAGCCGGTGAACAGTTTGGACTATCGTTTTTTGTGGATATGGGGACATTAGCGATGGACTTAATGGGGCCTGCGATCGGGGTTGCTGTAGCATATGGTCTAAAGGCACCGAGGCTTGTTCTTTTTTCAGCAATCGTAGCTGGAGCTGCCGGTGCACCTCTTGGTGGTCCAGCAGGTGCCTTTTTAGCTGCACTGTTTGCAACGGAAATAGGTAAACTTGTCTCACAAGAAACTCGTTTAGATATTATTGTCACCCCATTTGTAACAATAGCGACTGGATTTACGGTTGCCTCAACAATAGGGCCTATTATCGCAGAGGGGATTGCAAGCTTTGGACAACTAATTATGTGGGCAGTTGATCGTCAACCGTTTATAATGGGGGTATTAGTCGCTTTACTGATGGGGCTTGCGTTAACAGCACCGATTTCTAGTGCGGCGATTGCTTTTATGCTAGGTTTAGAAGGCCTTGCTGCGGGTGCTGCTACAGTAGGTTGTGCCGCACAAATGATTGGGTTTGCAACTAGTAGTTATCGCGAAAATGGTTTTTCCGGATTTATAGCTTTAGGTATAGGTACGTCTATGTTACAGATAGGAAATATTGTGAAAAACCCACTTATTCTCATTCCTCCTACAGTAGCAGGAGTCATTTTAGCCCCTTTCGCTACGATTGTCTTTCAATTAGTGAATAATCCAGCAGGAGCTGGGATGGGGACAAGCGGATTTGTAGGGCAAATAATGACATTTACAGAAATGGGTTTTACTTTGGACGTTGCATTTGCCGTTTTACTACTTCATTTTATTGGGCCGGCTGTGATAAGCTTATTACTGTCAGAATGGCTTAGAAAAATAGGCTTGATTAAATTTGGGGATATGAGAATTGAAAAGTAAGGGGAGATCGTAGTGAAATCGTTACAATCGAAAGAAATGTATTTAGATGAAATTAAGGAAGGTTTATCTGTCGTTATGTTTTCAGCTAATTGGTGTCCGGATTGTGTTGTCATTGAACCGGTACTACCAGAAATTGAAGAAAAATTTTCTGAGTTTACGTTTTATTTTGCTGACCGAGATCAGCTAATTGATTTATGTGCTGAGCTAGATATTTTCGGTATTCCTAGTTTTATTGCCTACAAAGATGGGATAGAGCTAGACCGTTTTGTTAGTAAGGAGCGTAAAACTCCAGAGCAAATCGAAAACTTTCTTCAAAAAGCTTTGGAAAAATAAATAGCAGTTAGAAAAGGAGATGGCATTAGTGCTATCTCTTATTTATATGAAAGTTGTTTTGTTGGTTAGTGGCTGGTTAGGTCGCTCGCTCGAATTTTCAGGTTAGATGGTGCGGCAGGCATGCCTTCATGGGGGGATATGAAAAAAGGTGGGTGCTTTTGCGAACGACCGTCTGAGATTCGAGAGAAGGTCAAGGTGAAGTGAGTGAAAGCACCCGCCTTTTCCCTATTATATGGTGACGGTAAATCTTCATGAGCTAAATGGTCTTGAATGCAACTAACGACAAACCACCAAACCAACTAATCAACTAATCAACTAGGTGGTTTCACATAAGTGCTATCCTTTTGAACTGAGTGACGATCATGTTAAAATAAATAGGTAAATTAAAAAAGGAGGCTTTATAAAGATGAAGCCATTACAGTTAAAACGTGAGCTAGAAAAAAGGTTAGCAGCTCCGGATAGAAGTTTTTCCTATGACCGAGATGAGCAAAAGTTAAGAATAGAAAATACAACCGTTAATAAAGGAGTCACTTTATCAATTTCGAAACTTCAAGTTAAATGGGAAGCGAAAAAAGAAGCGGCATTAACGGAAGCGGTACATTATGTAGAAGAAGCATTACGAGCAATGGCCACACCAGTAACACTTAGTGGAAATGAGAAAAGAATTTTTCCGGTTATTCGTTCAACGTCATTTCCTACTGCGGCAAATGAAAAGGAACTTCTATGGGAAGAGCATACTGCTGAAACGAGAATATATTATGCAATTGATCGAGGAACGACATTCTCGTTAGTGACAAAGGAAATGATCGAAAAAGAAGAGATGAGTTTAGTAAAAATAAGAGAAATAGCGATGTTTAATGTTCGTTCATTAAAAACAGATGCGAAACGAGATGAAGTCGCTGGTAATACATTTTATTTTATTAACTCAAACGATGGTTATGATGCTAGCAAAATTTTGAACGAACAACTATTAAAACATTATGAAAACAATGCAGAAGGGGAATTAGCCGTTGCTGTACCGCATCAGGATGTTTTAATCATCGCTGACATAAAAAATGAAGCGGGGTATGATGTTTTAGGCCAAATGGTGTTTCAATTTTTCACTAATGGACGAACGCCGATCACTGCACTTCCTTTTATTTATGAAAAAGGTAATTTGGAACCAGTTTTCATTTTAGC
>SKOL01000581.1 GCA_007120055.1 Anaerobacillus sp. | reverse complement strand
CTTCTGTAAGAATGGGAAAGATTATGGTATGATCAAAATTGGTAATTACGATTTTAAAGGAGAAGTTTACGCATGAAAAGAAGAATCGCTAGAATAAAAGCCGTTCAGTCTCTTTTTCAAGTCGACATGAGTGGGACCGATAAAGAGGAAGCGATACATAACGTATTAGAAGAGAATGAATCTAATGATCCATTTTTAGAACAGCTTGTAAGTGGGACACTAGAAAATTTAAAAATTATCGATGATTTATTTACTAGCCATTTAGAAAATTGGACTTTGGAGCGAGTTGGTAATGTGGACCGCGCTGTAATTCGTATGGCTATTTATGAAATGAGGTTTGTAGAAGATATTCCGATTAATGTTTCTTTAAACGAAGCCATTGATGTAGCGAAAAGTTTTGGGGGAGAAGAGAGTGGTCGCTTCGTTAATGGAGTTTTATCAAAGATTGCAGAAACATTAAAGATTTAATTTTTTTTGGTTGTTAACTTTTAGGAAATACGAGTTGTTATTTTCTAAAATAATATAAAAAAATTATTTTTAAGGGGGAAATAAGATGTCTGCAACAATTATTAGTGGGAAAGATTTAGCGAAGGAAAAAAGGGAGAGTATGAAAGTAGAGGTTGAACAACTTAAAAAGGAAGGAATTCAACCTGGGTTAGCTGTTATTTTGGTAGGTGAAGATCCAGCAAGTCAATCGTATGTTAAAGCAAAACAGAAAGCTTGCGAAGAAATTGGAATTTACTCTGTTCTTTATAGGTTAGAGGATAATGTATCTGAAGAAGAGTTACTTCAAAAGATTCATGACTTAAATAACGATAATGCTATTCACGGTATTCTCGTTCAATTACCATTGCCAGCACATATTTCAGAAAAAGCTGTAATCGAAAGTATTGACCCTAATAAAGATGTAGATGGTTTCCACCCAATTAGTGTAGGGAATATGATGATTGGTGAAGATACTTTCTTGCCGTGTACACCATTTGGAATTGTTGAGATGATTAAGTCGAAAGAAATTTCAATCGAAGGAAAACACGTTGTTGTTATTGGAAGAAGTAATATTGTCGGAAAGCCAGTCGGTCAATTACTACTTAATGAAAATGCGACAGTTACATATTGCCATTCGCGTACGAAAGATATGAGAAGCATTACTAAACAAGCTGACATTTTAATTGTTGCTGTCGGTAAAGCTAATTTCATTGATGCAAGTTTTATGAAAGAAGGTTGTGTCGTTATTGATGTTGGGGTTAATCGCTTAGAAACTGGGAAATTGTGTGGAGATGTAGTATTTGAAGAGGCAAAGGAAGTAGCTTCT
This sequence comes from Anaerobacillus sp., assembly GCA_007120055.1. Next base: position 2,170 of record SKOL01000581.1, on the reverse strand, counting down.
TATATTACACCTGTGCCTGGTGGAGTAGGGCCAATGACCATTACGATGCTTTTATTTAATACGGTTAAGTCAGCCGGTAAATTATTGGCAAATGCAAAGTAAGGAGACGAAAAATGTCAAATGATCAAATTTTTACAATTGCAACTTTAACGAAGTATATAAAACGAACATTTGACAATGACGAGGTTCTAAAGAACATCTGGGTTAAAGGTGAAATTTCTAATTTTAAAAAACATAGTCGTGGACATATGTATTTTACTCTTAAGGATGAGCATTCAAAAATTCAAGCAGTTATGTTTGCAGGGAATAACCGTTTTTTGAAATTTATTCCAGAAAACGGTATGAACGTTCTTGTTCGCGGCTATGTCTCTGTTTACGAAGTTAACGGGCAATATCAAATGTACGTCAATGCAATGCAACCGGATGGTATTGGTAATTTGTATTTAGCTTTTGAACAGTTGAAAAAAAAGCTTGAAACAGCAGGATACTTTGATGAGAGGTATAAAAAGCCGTTACCGAACATCCCTTCGGAAATAGGTGTCATTACCTCCCCTACTGGTGCTGCAATAAGAGATATTATTACAACCCTTAAACGTCGCTTTCCAAGTGCACGGATTACTTTATTTCCTGTTCTAGTTCAAGGTGATGGTGCACCAACTTCGGTCGCTAAAGCCATTAAACAAGCAAATAAACTTGGTGAACTAGATGTCCTTATCGTCGGCAGAGGTGGGGGTTCTATAGAAGAACTTTGGGCGTTTAACGAGGAAATCGTTGCTGAGTCTATTTTTCATTCCAGTGTCCCCGTTATTTCGGCTGTTGGGCATGAGACAGATGTAACGATTGCTGATTTTATTGCGGACAAGCGCGCAGCAACACCAACTGCTGCAGCTGAATTAGCTGTTCCGAATCGAGAAGAGCTTCTCGAACGAATGCTTCAACGAAAGATTCGAATGAAAAGAGCGATTAGTAAACGAATAGAAGCTGAAAGGGAAAAGCTTTCTACACTTCAAAAGTCGTATGCATTTCGTTACCCAGAGCAACTAGTCAAGCAAAAAGAACAGCAACTTGACCGTACTATTGATGACTTGCATCGTTCGATGAAACACTTAATTGAACGTAAAAAGGTGGCTTTAAACCATCTTGAAAAAGATGTTAGAAGAAACCACCCTGAAAGGTATATTGCTAACTTTCGTGAAAAGCTTGTTAAAAATGAAGCACTATTAATGCAACATACTAATGATATAAAAAAAGAAAAGCAGTTTCAATTTGAACAGTTAGTAACAAAGTTAGAGGCATTAAATCCATTAAAAGTTATGACTAGAGGTTATAGCTTGGCCTATAAAGAAGATGGAAAAATAATTAAAAGTGTTACAGACGTCTCAGTCGGTGAAAAGTTAAAAATTAAGCTTAAAGATGGTTCAGTGTTTTGTGATATTCAAGACACTGTTAAAGAATGAGGTGTAAAAAAAGTGAGTGAGCAAAAGCAATCTTTTGAAGAGGCAATGGAGAAGTTAGAAGAAGTTGTAGAAAAGCTTGAACAAGGTGATGTTCCACTAGAAGAGGCGATATCAATGTTTCAAGAAGGAATGTTATTATCAAAGCTTTGTCATGATAAATTAAAAACAGTTGAAAACCAAATGGATCGCGTCTTGCATGAGAATGGAGAAGTTGAATTAACAACATTTCAGGAGGAATAATCATTGAATAGTTTAACTCTAGAAGTTTTTCTTGAAGAAAGGAAAGCTCAAATTGAAACAAAGCTACCTGAATATGTTTCTACTCTTAATGCTCCCTCTATTTTAAAAGAGGCAATGCTCTATTCCCTGCAAGCTGGTGGGAAGCGTCTTAGACCGATGTTACTGTTTGCTACAGTCGAAGGATTTGGCGGAAATTATCAACATAGTTTACCGTTAGCAAGTGCAATTGAGATGATTCATACATATTCTTTAATACATGATGACCTACCAGCAATGGATAATGATGATTTTCGTCGAGGAAAGTTAACGAATCATAAAGTTTTCGGTGATGCGACAGCGATTTTGGCAGGTGATGCCTTACTCACTTATGCATTTGAGGTAATTGTGACGATAGACGAGACGATTATTGCCCCTACTCAAAAATTAAAATTAATAGCTGAGCTTTCTAAAGCATCTGGTCCAGAAGGAATGGT
>SKOL01000494.1 GCA_007120055.1 Anaerobacillus sp. | reverse complement strand
CTAAACAACCCGCTTTGCAACAACTTTATGATATGGTACATAGAATAAGAAGTGAAGGAACTATTAATTTAGATCGGCCTTATGTCGTAGAGGCGTTAAATTCGTTTTTATCCGAGGGGGATCAATCACCAAAATCAAAGTATTGGCAAAACGAACTAGTAAAGTATGGCGTAATTAAAAATAATACATCTTCTCAGCAACTTTTAGCTCAACTTAAAGAAGTGGTAACGGTGGCTAATGAAAAACAACTTAAAACTCTTTGGCCGACAATATCGAAAGAAGAACTTATATCAATGATAAATAAAGGCGAAATTAACCGATTATTTAGTAGTGGAGTTTTAGGTACGGGAGCAAAGCAGAATTTACAACTGTTGTTAAGTTTTTTTTCAAAAGACCACGAATTCTCCTACAGTAATGACAATACATTATTGAAGCAACTAACCTCAATTATAAAGTTAGTTGGTTATCAATATGAACATGATGTATCAAATTTTTTTCAGCAACAAAATAATAGTAGCGAGAAATTACTTTTACAATTAAAGTCGTCTCTAATAGAAGCTCATAAACTTGATTTACCAAGCTCACTTTCTCAAAAAGTCGAATCGATCCTCCATCGTATTACTGGACAACAGCTACTTTTAAGTAATCAAGAAGGGCCGATCACTAATTATGCTGTAATGGTACCTTTAAAATTATTAGGAAGATCAACGGATTTAACGATCCAGTGGGAAGGAAGAAAAAATAAACATGGCAGTTTAGACCCGAACCATTGTAGAATTCTATTTTATATTAACCTACATCATTTAAAGGAAACAATTGTTGATGTACAAATTCAAAATCGGATTGTATCACTACACGTTATTAATGAGCATGAAAAGCCAGGGGCGCTTATAAATGCTTTTCGACCTACTTTAAAGAATGCATTATTTGATCTTAATTATCACCTTTCTTCTGTTAAATGGAGTCAGCCGAACGTGCAAACTACAAATAACCAAAATCGAAATATACCTCGCCATTCCAATGATCTTTATCAATCAAATCGTTCTTATCAAGGGGTGGATATTAGAATATGAATGAAGAAAATGGAAAAAAACAAGCGGTTGCTCTAACTTATAACAATGAGGAAGATACAGCCCCAAAAGTTATTGCTAAAGGAAAAGGTTTTGTAGCTGATGAGTTATTAAAAGAAGCACTAAAGCATAATATACCGATCCAAGAAGACTCTAGTCTCGTTCAGCTTTTAAGTCAACTTGAAATCAACGAATCCATTCCAGAGGAATTATACGAAGTGATAGCAGAAATTTTTGCGTTTATTTATCGTATTGATAAAAATAAGACGTTGGAAATTGAATCTAAAAGTAAAAACAGCCTGTCACCCTAAACAATGTTCTTTTTGAAGTGTCTTTACATTAGGCTCTTTTTTAATATGATGGTTGTTATTTGCTTTTTAAGTCGTATCAAAAAGCAACAATCTTTATGAAACACCCTTAATTTAATAAAGGTAACATCTCTTATCGTAAAAATAGAATCTTTGGGTAAACTATCATTAATAAAATGATTGTTGTTTAAAGGTACTTTTGCCTACAGTCAGCATTTTACGAAAAGAGGTGTTCTTTTTTATGGAAATGAATCATTTACAACACTATTTACAACATCATTTTTCCCGGGAAGAAATAGCTGAAGAATTTGGGATTCATCGCCCAACGGTAGATAGGGAATTAAGTACATTGATTGGAAAGAAAAAAAATCTTAAAAAGGGTGGTGATCGTGATGAAAAAGAAAAGAAACTTCGATCCGAATCCAAAAACTCCTCTAGATAATTGGAGTGTTGATACAGACCCTGCGATTATGTCTGGCGATCATTGGGCAGAGGAAGAAAACTCACCGTTAGAACAGTTAGATTTTTTTGAAAATGGAAATTGTGAAGAAGTTAGTTCTAAAAAAGAACATCCATATCACATATTTATGCACCCGACGATTAATGTTAGCTATGGAAATATAAAAAGGGATAAACGAAGACATAAATAGCTAAACCTAAAACTTTTAAAAAGGGCTTCCTATATGGTGAAAGTACAACGAATTAGTACTAAATATAGTTTGAAATATATTTCTGCTTTATTTGGTTATCTGATGGTAGTTGATACTTTACTATAAGGTAGCCTTTTTTGTTGGTAAGTTGGATAGTTGGTAAGTTGGTTAGTTTGTTAGTTGGACAGGGAAAATATGACCTTTACATGTTTAGAAGAAGGTGCTCCTTCGGTTACTCGTCACAAACCTTCATGAAGATTTCTACAAGAGGTATTTTCATGATGTTATTGAAGTCAGTGTGCAGTAACGTTTCGGAGCATGCTTCTTCGTCGCAAAGTAGCATGGAGTAATCTCGAAGGTGTTATTCATGGTGTGATTGAGGTCAACAGTTTTGGTAACGGGATTGCCATCATGAGGGTTTCGTATGAAAAAAAGGCGGATGATTTCGTGAACGAGCGTCTGAGATTCGATAGAAGGTCACGGCGAAGTGAAGGAAATCATTCGCCTTTTTACTTTTTGATGCTAAATATGACAAACAACCGCAATGGGGGTTATGTATGTAATTTTTATAAAAAATAAAAATCAATACTTTTTTTTGAAAAAAATCGTAACTTTTTTTGAAAAAAAAGAGGATTTTTAAAACTATACGTCGTATATTAGTAGTTGTGAGTAGTCTTAAAACTTTATTTTTATAAATTTTTAGATTATTCAATCGCTTTGTTGCCGAATTCTTGCCAAATGAGCGTTCGGTCGATAGAGTAATAGTATTTTATTCTGAATTGCAATTGATAGGAGGATGGACGATGAATATCCACGAGTATCAAGGTAAAGAGATCCTGAGAAAGTACGGTGTGAGCGTACCGAACGGGAAAGTTGCATTTACAGTTGACGAGGCCGTTGAGGCAGCTAAAGAATTAGGTTCTAGTGTAAATGTAGTAAAAGCCCAAATCCATGCAGGTGGACGAGGAAAAGCAGGTGGAGTAAAAGTAGCAAAGAACTTAGAAGAGGTCCGTACATATGCTAGCGAAATCTTAGGAAAGACGCTAGTTACTCATCAAACAGGCCCTGAAGGTAAAGAAGTTAAGCGCTTACTTATTGAAGAAGGTTGTGATATTAAAAAAGAATATTACATAGGTCTAGTTTTAGATCGAGCGACTTCAAGAATAGTAATGATGGCGTCTGAAGAAGGCGGTACTGAAATTGAAGAAGTAGCAGAACAGACTCCTGAAAAGATTTTTAAAGAAATTGTTGACCCGGTAGTAGGGTTACAAGGCTTCCAAGCGAGAAGACTAGCATTTAATATAAACATTCCTAAAGAACTAGTTGGACAAGCTGTGAAGTTCATGATGGGACTTTATACTGTTTTTGTTGACAAAGATTGCTCAATTGCTGAAATTAACCCTCTTGTTACAACTGGTGACGGGCGTGTTATGGCATTAGATGCAAAGTTTAATTTTG
>SKOL01000012.1 GCA_007120055.1 Anaerobacillus sp. | reverse complement strand
GGCTGAAGAAGACCAAAATCTAGATGTTTTAGATCATTATAAAAATATTATTGACTTACGTAATAACCATAGTGTTTTAACAAATGGTTCGTACACTGAGTTATTAGCAAGTCAAGACGTATTAGCATTTGAGCGTAAAAATAATGACCAGCAAGTAATCGTTGTAGTAAATAAAGGTGATGAAACAACAATTGATGTTGCTGATATTTACAACCAAGATTCAATGGCTAATATTGAATTAACGAATCTTTTAAATGAAAGTGAAGTACTCGTAACAGAAAACGGAACTATTGAATTAACGGTTCCAACAAATGGTTTTGTTATTTACTCATTTAGTGAGGGTAGTTTAGATCGTGAAGAAGAGCTTATTGATGAGGATCGTAAATATCTGAATGTAGTTTTACGAGGAGAGTCACCATTAAGTTGGGATGGAGACAACCATCCATTAACGTATGATGCAACAGAAAAAGTATGGAAGTCCGCTCCAATTGAATTACCAGAAGGTGAAATTCAATTCAAGTGGGTAATGGATGAAAATTGGCTTGAGGGCGATAACTTAGTTGCAAATATCACTGAAGCTGGAAACTATATCTTTGTTTTCGATGCAAATGATGAGTACAAAGTTGATGTTCGTCAAGTTGACGAAGACGAAACTCCAGGCGACGAAGGCAAAACGCCGGTAAACGATAAGGTCGAAGTCGAATTGCCGAAAGAAATCGTTCCAGGGGCACCAGTTGAAGTTGACTTACGAGACGGAAACACAGTGTTTGAAAATGTATCCGTACCAGTTTCTGTAATCAATCAATTACAAGGTGCGAACGCAAAGTTAGAATTAGTCAATGATCGAGTAAAAGTAAACATCCCTACTCAAATCTTTAATAATGATGCTGCAGTTGAAGTTTCAGTAAAAGAAATTCAATCAGATATTCTAAATAAAGGTAAGAGTCCGGTTAGTAGTATTTATAGCTTTACGATTACTCAAGGAGAAAACACGATCTCTAATTTTGGAGATGAGCGAGTAACCTTAAAGTTCAAAATTGATATGAGTTTAGTAACTAATCCAGAAGACTTAAACGTTTATTATTTAAATCCAGTTTATGAGTGGGAATTGATTGGTGGACAATATGTTCAAGAAGGGTCAGAACATTATGTTGTTGCTGAAACGAGCCACTTTAGTACATTCGCAGTTTTTGAATCTGCAACAGAAGAAACAACTACAGAAGACGGAACTGATTCTGGATCAGAAGAAACAACTACAGAAGACGGAACTGATTCTGGATCAGAAGAAACAACTTCAGAGGAAGGAACTGAATCTGAAGCAGGAAAAGAAACAACGACAGAAGAAGGAACTGAAAAAGGTGAAACATTACCTGATACAGCTACGACAATGTTTAACTGGTTGTTTGTAGGTTTTGCATTATTACTCATGGCTGCAGTAACTTTTGCGGTACAAAGAAGAAGAATTGAGCAATAATTTGTTTCGAAGAGAGGGTGGAACAAAACAAAGTGTCAGATACCGCTAGATACCAAATATAGACATATGATAAATCTCTACGTCTATATTTAGTAGGATCCGCGTGGTGTCAGACACTTTTGTCCCACTCTCTTTTTTTGTCTAAGAAAAACATTTAAAACTTTTGGGGAGGAGCCTGGAATTATAAACCATGAAAAATATTCCCCATTCTTTGTAATTACTCCCCAAATATCAGTTTTATTCCCCAAAAAGAAAATATATTCTCCTAATTTACAACTTTCTCCCGAAATGAGATTTATGCCCCAAACTTATGAAATACACCCCGAAGTTGGCTGAATACTCCCCAAACTTATGAGATACTCCCCGAAAAATTAATTCTCCCGAAACGAACCTTCTTTTAAAATAGTTCTGACAAAAAATTAAATTCACAACTATTTTCCCCACGAAATCCACAGTTTCACCATATTTTCCTTCTATACTTATATAAAATCACCTACAAAGGAGGAATAAAAATGGATTTAGCTTTTCTGGCCTTACTCGCGTGCCCACTACTTATGGGAGCGATGTTCTTCTTTATTTTAAAAGGGAACCAGCCCAAAGAAAGTTCTAAAACAGATGAACTGAAAAAAGATATGAATCAATTAATGGAAAAAAATGAGCGGCTCATCAAAGAGATTGAAAGCTTAAAAAAATCTAGATAATAAAAAGGTGAGTGTATAATGTGGGATTTGATGTAACCTTTTTTAATGTCATTCTTCTTCTTATCTTAGTATTCATGATGTTTTCATGCACCAAAATGATGAAAAAAAACGGTGGCGGCTGCTGTGGAAATAATAGTGAAAAGCACTATAAATCCTCACCTGAATATGAGCAATTACAGCAGCAACTAAAAAAAATGGAACAGCAAAATAAGCAGTTTAAAGAAGATATCGAACGATTAAAATAATCTAGGGACGAAAACTTCCCAGAGAAAAATACAAAGGAGGGGTTTGATGTCTACATTTTTAGTCATTCTTATTACACTAAAAGCCATTTGTTTAATTTTTTGTTGGAAAGCAATTGTCATTGCTAACAAACGAACAGCGCCGCCCTCTTCTGAGATAGATGATTTACAACAACGTATGAGCAAGCTAGTTAAAGAAAATGAAAATCTATCAAAACAATTACAAGCAATTAAAGAGAAAAAATCTTTGTAAGTTTTTTCAAAATCAGGCCCAGTCTTAACTTTATATATTTTTAGGTTCCCTAACTGGGAGCCTTTTTTTGGTTAGTTGGTTTGTTTATTAGTTTGTTAGTTGGAAAGTGGAAAGTTGGAATGGGGAGCTTTAATTTTTACAGCGTATACGGAATTATGGATCATCGCGATTCAAATAATTATTGATCCCCCCATAAAAAAAATCACACCTCCGTATAGATACATGAATGCAATATTGCAAAGCCATTGGAAAGGTGGTGAAGCAAAGCTACTGTCACATTGATCAATGACTAAGGCAGCTAGCAATTTAAAAAAAGAGGTGAAAAAATATGTTCCATAAAGCAGTACATATTTTTATACTCATTTCGTTTTTAGCTTTAGTAGGGTGTGGTAAAGCTGCAGAAAGTGAGACGACAAACGAGTCTGACACTGTACTTTATAATAACCCCGAACTAGGTATTAGTGTTCTAGACATGGGCGGATGGGTAATAGAAAAAGAGACTGCAAGTAGTGTGAAATTTACAAATGAAAAAATTGTGGCCATTATTTCTGTCATTCCGAAGGGGGAAACGGTCGGGGAAATAAAGCAAGCTATTTTATCATCAGCTGGAAACATTACTGTTACTGGCGAAGGAGCTAACTTTATCTCTTGGAAATCAGAACGTAATGAAAGCATTCACACAAACTTATATATTGATGAAAAACAAGATCGTAACGTAATTACGACATTTTTAACACCGAATGACGCTTATGAAGATAATAGAGAAATTATTGAAGCGTTTCGTTGGAATGTTGAACTATATTAAAGGAGAAGGAGAGAT
>SKOL01000296.1 GCA_007120055.1 Anaerobacillus sp. | reverse complement strand
ACTTTACGCTTTCGTTTTTGACTCCTTAAGCCAGTACCGTTATACTGATCTCCTCTCACACAAATCTCCTCCTATGTTGACTATTTATCTATACTAAACTCCATTATAATCAAAGAGGACAACTTTTTCGAGTTAAATGAGGAAATTCAAAACATGAATAGGCGCTTTTTTTATATAAAACCTTCATGAAGGCAAACCCGTCATCATCTAATATGGAAAAGGCGGGTGCTTTCCCTCACTTCACCTTGACCTTCTTTCGAATCTCAGACGTTCGTTCGCAAAAGCACCCGTCTTTTTTCATACAAAGCCTTCATGTTGATATAACGTCACCAACTAGCGATTTCCTTTCCAACTTTCCAACTTATAGCTTTCCAACCAACTAACAAACCAACAACTAATGATTATTACTCATTTTCACGGTCATAGTTGTATAAAAATTCAACAATGTTTTTGTACGCTTTCAATGTTTTGACTTCTCCTTTATGATCTAAATCGAGAATTACCATTACATACTTCGGATCTTCTGCAGGGAAATAGCCGGCAAACCAGTGGGTCATTTCATTTTTATTTATACCTTTTTCGGCAGTTCCTGTTTTACCTGCTATAGAATATGGCGCTGAATGTAACAGCGGATAAGCTGTCCCTTCTTCCATTTTCACCACTGATCTTAACAATTGTTGTAAGCGCATTGCCGTATAAGTTGATATCCTTTCTTCGTTATTTCCTAACTGCATAGGAAACTCAACGACCGTCGTTCCATTTTCATATTTAATTTTCGAGGATCCTCGCACTTGGTGCTTCTCACCACCTCTTGCAATCGTTGCTAACATATTTGCTACTGCAAGAGGAGTGATGCGAACATTTTTTTGACCAATCGCAGTTTGAGCAATCGCATAATAATCACCAATATCTTTTTCTTCCACTGTGACCTTACCACGTTCTTCTTCTGGAAAATGAGTGATTTCTTCTAGGCGATAGACATCACCAATCCAACCTACTTGATCCGTTAACCCTAGTTTTTGGGCATACTTATGTAAAATTTGTTGATCTATTTTTAAAAGTTCATTAGCTAAATAACTGAACGTATAATTACAGCTTTGTGAAAAACTTTCTTCAAACGTTAACATCCCTAATTGCCGTGGTTCCTCGCTATCACCATATAAGTTTTTATCACAATCAAACAAGTCAAATTTATGAGTTAAGTTATGATCTATTGCCGCTGCTGCAACAACAATTTTAAAAATCGAGCCCGGGGTATGGGAAGTAACGATTTGATTTTCTGCTCCAATACCAAACGGGGAATTAATATTAAAGTTTGGTAAACTAACTAAGGAAATCAGATCATTCGTTTTAGCATCTAAAATAACAGCACCTCCGTTTGAAATTCCTACATCTTTTAACGTATTTGTAACATATAATTGAGTTTGTTTATCTATAGTCGTCACTACTTGTGTAGGATGATACGGATTTGCAGGTGCAGAGTACTTTACATCAAAACCAAAAAGTGGTTGCTGTAGGTTATCAACAAAATAAACAAGTTTGGCATCACCTTGCGAGATTAAAAACGGATCAAAAGATCGTTGCAATCCTGAAACACCTATTTCAGCGTGGATAGAAATATTTCCGTTAGCTAATTGGTCACTGTAACGCCGTTTAACTTCCTCTACATTTTCACCAGTCACACCAATTAAATGAGGGGCAATATTCTCAGTTCGCTCTTGCACATATTGAGCATAAACTCCAGGAATTTTTAGTTGATTAATTTTGGTCATCTCATCTTCTTTCAACTTACGTCGTTCCCCATTCATATGAAAAACAATAGGCTCCTTAGGTTTACTTACCTCTTTTAATAGTACATCCTCATTAATACCTAAAATATCCGCGACTTCACGTACAGGCCATTTTTGATCTTTTAAAAATGGGAATAAAATTAAACTAGGATAATAATCAACGTCGAGCGGTTCACCTCTACGGTCCGAAAAGTAACCTCTACCTGAATGTAACACTAATGACTGTGTTCTTTGCTTAATACTTTCGGCTACTAAGTCTATATCGTTCTTTGAATATTGATGAGTTGCAAATAACTGAACATAAGCAAGACGTATAATAAGGACACTTAATATCAACATAAATATTACTAACACTTGAATGGTCCGTTTTTGTATAACCAAATCAACCACCTCTAATTATTCATTGTTGTCAATAATCATGTAATTTTATTCAAGCTTCCTCAAACATTTCCCTCGCCTTTTTTCATACAAAACCTTCATGACGATATTCCGTCACCATCTTGAATGAAAATGTCGGTCGCTTTTCTCTCGCTTCGCTGTAAACTTCTTTCGAATTTTAGAGGCTCGCTTAAGAAAAGCGACCGAGCATTCATTTTCATACAAAACTCTAATGACGATTTTATCGTCACAATCTAACATGAAAAGTCGGGCTAGGGGTCTAACCAAGTAACCAATTAACTTTTCACACAAAAAAGTGCCTAACCCATCTTACCTATTGGGTTAAGCACTTTGATAATATTCAATTAATAAGTCCTTATTTAATTTCTAAAATCTCAACTTGCATATCGCCGCCTGGAGTTTGGACACTCACTTTGTCTCCGACCGTTTTTCCTAATAAGCTTTTAGCCATTGGAGAATCATTGGAGATTTTTCCTTCAAATGGATCGCTTTCAGCACTACCTACAATTGTATACGTTTCTTCATCACCGTCTGGTAATTCCTTAAACTTAACTGACTTTCCTAAAGAAACTACAGAAGAATCTGTCTCATCTTCTTCAATAATTTCTGCATTTCGGATCATTTTTTCAATGGTTACAATTCGCCCTTCAACAAATGCTTGTTCTTCTTTTGCTGAATCGTATTCAGAGTTCTCCGATAAATCCCCAAACGAGCGAGCTATCTTAATACGCTCTACTACTTCTTTTCTTTTTTCACTTTTTAAAAATTCTAATTCCTGTTCTAATTTTGCTTTTCCATCCAACGTCATATAATACTTTTTGTCATCGGCCATCTTGCTTTCACTCCTTAAATATGATCATTTTCAATACTATTCGTACATGTAGGTATTTCTTTGGTAAGGGTTACATTTCACTTTTCTTAATGCCTTTAAAAGATAATTCTTCGTTTTACTGTTCGACCACCGAACAGTTTAAAACATTGTAAGCTTATGTATACAGAAAAGCTTAGCAAATACCACGGTGATAAATGCCCAAGCTTTTCTTTACACGTTATTAGAAAAAATTAGATTACCTCAAAAATTTGTGAAAGCCTAATTTTTCAACTAAAAACTGACTTTAATAAGAAAGATATAAAACCCCACTTTCCTATGCTATTACAAAATTACTTTTTCTTCAAGGATTGTTCTAATTTTAGTCACCATTAGATCAATTGCGACACGATTTTGTCCACCTTCAGGAACAATCACATCCGCATAACGCTTTGTCGGTTCAACAAACTGAAGGTGCATAGGACGAACTACTGATGTGTATTGATCAATCACTGAGTCTAACGTTCTGCCACGTTCCTCAATATCGCGCATGAGTCTACGAATAATGCGAACATCTGCATCAGTATCAACAAAAAGCTTAATGTCCATTAAATCTCGAAGACGCTCATCCTCTAAAATTAAAATTCCTTCTAAGATAATAACCTCTTTAGGATCAACAGTAATTACTTTTTTAGACCGCGTATGGTTAGCATAATCGTACACAGGCTTTTCAATCTTTTCATAAGACAATAATTTCTGTACTTGCTCAAGTAGTAAATCATTATCAAAAGCCAATGGATGATCGTAATTCGTTTTAATTCTTTCTTCCATTGTTTTATGAGTTTGGTCTTTATAATATGCATCTTGCTCTATCATTAATATCGATTTATCTTTAAATTTACGATAAATTTCTCTTGCCACTGTTGTTTTTCCTGAGCCTGTTCCCCCGGCAACGCCAATGACAATTGGTTTTTTTGTCATTATAGTACTCCTTTACGCATCATATTATTAGGATATAGTGGTTTGTCCACTTTAAATTTCACAATTTGAAGAGGGTGTCTTGCAGCATCTATCTCCTCACCATCTTCATCCCAAATTTTTTCAATCTGCTGAGTAAAGTTTTCTATTTCTGGACCAAAAAATTCAACTTCATCACCAGGCTTAAAATGATTTCGCTGTTGCAATGTTACAATTTTTGTATTTTCGTCATAGTCAAGAACGAGCCCAGCAAAATCAAAAGTCGTTTTCTTTCCATGGTTACCAAACATCTGCTCTTTATACGTAGGCACTTCCTCAAAAAATGCAGGTGCTGTATCACGGTTTGCACACTTATCTAATTCTTCAATCCATTTTGGATCAATTTTAAAGTTATCTGGATCCGCACAGTAGGCATCAATAACTTTACGGTACACCGACGTAACTGTAGCTACATAATGAATAGATTTCATTCTTCCTTCAACCTTTAAGCTATCAATACCAGCTTCGATTACTTGTGGGATACCTTCAAGTAAATTTAAATCTTTAGGACTCATTGTAAAAGGGTCATCTGCTTCTTGATATAAAGCAATTTCTTCCTCTTTGTGATCATCTTGTTCAAATAAATGATAGTCCCAACGACAAGATTGGCAACAACCACCTCTATTAGAGTCACGAGCGGTCATATGATTACTCAACACACATCGCCCCGAATACGCGATACACATCGCCCCGTGAATAAAGGTTTCAATTTCAATATCGACATGCTTTTTCATTTCTAACATTTCTTCCAAACCAACTTCACGAGCTAAAACGACGCGATGTAAACCTTCTTCTTTCCAAAACTTAATTGCTTGCCAGTTTGTTAACGATTGTTGAGTGCTTAAATGAACCTCAACATTTGGAGCAACTCGCTTACACGTTTCAATAATTAACGGATCAGCTACAATAATCCCCGTAACACCCACTTCTTGTAGATCTTTTAGGTATTCTTCTAAGCCTTCCATGTTTTCATTATGGGCAAAAATATTAGTCGTAACATAAATTTTCGCTCCATATTTATTAGCAAACTCGACACCTTCACGCATTTCTTCTATGGAAAAATTATCAGCATTTGAACGAAGTCCAAACTCTCGACCACCGATAAAAACTGCATCAGCACCGTAATGTACAGCTATTTTTAACTTTTCCAAACTTCCTGCTGGCGCAAGTAGCTCAGGCTTTTTTATAATTACACGTTTCCCTTCAGGAGTAAACGATGAAATTTGTTGCATTTAAACACACCCCCTTAAAATTAATAAAAAGCTCTTCTTACTATTCGAGACTTCTCTTTAATAAACAGTTTCTTTAAAGAAAAAGCCAGTATCTAAGTTCCTGTTAATAGGTTGTATTTTTTCAATTTCTTCAAGATAAAAAAACTTTTTATCTTGATATGCATCTGGATCTTGTAAATACAACTCAATTGCTTGGTTATATAAAGAGGTAACTTTTTCAATATAATCTACACTTTTTAAAACCCCATCTATTTTAAAACTATCTACCCCTGCATCTAACATGTCTTCTAACTCATCGATAATGCATATATCGTTAGGGCTCATAATATGAGTTCCATTTTCATCTTCAAAAATAGGATATTTAGCATCTCTTTCAGGATCGTGTAAAAAGAGTGTACGATCTTTACTCCGCCCTTCAACCTTTAAGTCCTTACCTTGAAATTCCATATAGTTCCCAATAAGAGTGCGCTTTGATTGGAACATACAAGTCATCCCATGTACTTGTACCTCGATTTCAACTTCAGCTTTTTCTTTGGTTTCTACGATTGAGTCCATATTGATTTCACGGGCCATAACTGCGCGTTTTGCACCTTTTTGCCCCCAATAGTTAGCGGTAAAATAGTTGGTAGCCGTTGTTTCTGTATTCCAATGAAGCTTCATTTCTGGAGCCGCTTCTCTGGCAGCCATTATTACTGCCGGGTCACCAAAAACAATCGCATCAACGTTCACATCAGATAAAAAGCTAATGTATTCAGGTAAAAATTCTAATTTATCATTATGGAAAAGAGCATTCATTGAAACGTAAACTTTTGCTCCTAGGTCATGAGCAATTTTTACAGACTCTTTTATATCTTCTCGATTGAACTCTCCTGCTAAACGTAACCCATATTTTTCTTCGCCGATTAATATTGCCGTTGCACCAGAGTTAATTAAACGACTTATGTCATCTACCTTTGTTGGCGTTACAAGTAATTCAGGTTTTTTCATCACAGTTCACCACCTATTTCTTCTTACTAATTGCCATACCATCACCAATTGGATAAAATGTCGTTTCATATTTATCGTTTGTCATGAGCATCTCATTATAAGAACGTAAATTGACAACCATCGTTCTAATCCCCTTGGCTACCTTACCTTCTTTTGCGACAACCCCTTTATACAAGACATTATCGCTTATTATAATTCCACCTTTTTTTACTAGTGGACTATACAATTCGAAGAAACGTTTATATTGACCTTTAGCTGCATCTATGAACAAAGCATCAAAAGGACCATATTCTTGAATGGCAGAAGGCGCCTCCAGTGCATCACCATAAATAAGCGTAATACGATTTTCAAGTTGTCCCTTACTAATAAATTCTTTCGCCTTTTCATAACGTTCATTATTACGCTCAATAGAGACCACTTTACAATCTGGAAGCCTTTCAGTAATTCTCATTGCCGAATAACCGATAGCTGTACCAATTTCTAATACATTTTTAGTATTGGCAAATGATAAGAATTGCAACATCGCTTCAACACTTACGATGTCCATTATCGGTATTTCATTTTCAGCGGCGTACAGCTCCATCTCTGTAAGCAGAGGGTTTCTTTGCTTAATCAATGAACCAATATATTTATTTACTTGATCTGAGACCACTATCAAAGCCTCCTTTTTCTCAATTCCACTAAGTATTTCCTAAAAAGAACGATTTATTTTAACATAAAGAGAAAGAGAATGCGAATAATCACACTCTCATTAGAAAGGCGGAGGTGCCTTGATTACGAGCGAAAGGAACTGGAAGGCCTTGACAGAAGCCGCTCTTTGGCTTCTGAATCGTGCTCCTGCGGTTACTCGTCGCAAAGCTACGAAGAAGTAACTCAAGGTAGTTGCCTGACTGAAGTTACCGAGCTCGTAGGCACCGCAGCTAGACAATTAGAAAAGCGGAAGCGCCTTGGGAAGCCCTGAAAAGCGGTGGAGAGCCAGCGGCGGTTTATCTCCCCTTATGAACTCTCATCTTCGAGTAGATAAACACCGATGGATCGAAGCGCTCGAAGGGCTAGGCGCTGTAGCTAGACATCCAGAAAGGCGAAGATGCCTTAATCACGATACTTCCTTAACACTTCTTGATGTTCTTGGAACGTTTTCGTATACATTACTTCACCATCTGTTCGTGCATAGAAAAATAAATAATCATTTTCCTCAGGTTGTAGTGTAGCTTTAATTGCAGCCTCACCTGGGTTATTAATTGGACCGATCGGAATGCCAATCACACGGTACGTATTGTAAGGTGAATCAATATCTAAATGCTCATATAACGTTCTTGAAAAGTGTTCCCCATGAGCATAGGCAACAGTCGGATCTACTTCAAGTCGCATGTTACGATCAAGGCGATTATAAAGAACACCCGAAATTTTATAACGGTCTTCAGCTTTTTGCGCTTCCCCTTCAACAATTGAAGCTAATGTCATAATTTCATGGATATTATAGTCACTTTCTTCAAGGTCTGCAAAGTATCTGCCGATAATTTGTTCTGTACGCTGCAGCATCGCTTCTATAATCGTTTCAATCGAAGGATTCTCTTCAACAAAATCATATCTAGCAGGGAATAAGTAACCTTCAAGTGGCCAACGTATACCGTCAGCTAAAATATCTTCTGTTAAAATTGAGTAACGATCAATCAAGCTTTCTATATATTCTTCATCCTGTACTTTTTCTCTAATCTCTTCCAACTCATGATTAGTATTATCAGCAATAATTTCTAAAATTCTTTCTAGCCATCGACCTTCTGGTACTG
This sequence comes from Anaerobacillus sp., assembly GCA_007120055.1. The sequence goes on along the minus strand of SKOL01000296.1, from coordinate 4,589 downwards.
TAAAAGATAATGCGTACTCTTGGTAAACTGTACCTTCTTTTAATGCAGCGATAATCTCATCTAAATCCATTGATCTAGAGAGTTGATAGTCGCCTGCTTGAAAGCCAGTTTCATTTTTATAACGGATATAATATCGGAAAAAGCTAGCATTTTTCACGAGCCCATTTTCTTCTAATATATTTCCAATTCTCGTACTATTAGAGCCAATTGGTATTTCAACATCAATCAGTTGCTCATCTGTTTCATCAACAGGCCCTAAAGCACTTGTAACGTATGAATAAGCATAGTAGCCCGCTGCTGTAAAAGCAATTAAAAATAAAAACAAGCATACGAGAACAATTTTACGTACAATACTTGCTTCTTCTTGACGCTCTTTCAATTTTTTCTTTTTTATTTCTTGCCAGTATTTTTGTTTGTCTTTTGAAGACATCGTATTCTCCCCCTCAAGCCATCTTAGAGGATCTCTCCCTAATTTTTGTAAATACTTATTTTTTTACAACACTCCTATTATACTATATTTCTACAAAATTTCATTAACAATGTAGAATTTTGTAGAGGGAATTACAACCAAGTTCTTCAATGTACAATTTATAATTTAAAATGGACAATTTTTGAATGCATAGCCTCGAAGTAATTTTCATACAAAACTCTCATGGCGGCATGCCTGCCGCCACCATCTAGCATGGAAAAGGAGGATGATTTCCTTCTCTTCGCTGTGAAGCTACTGACCTCAATTACGTCATGAGATACATCTTTGAATTTACTTCATGCTGCTTTGCGACGATTAATCGTCATCATCAAACATATAAAAGTTCAATTTTTTTCCAACTTTCCAACTTTCCAACTTTCTACTTACCAACTAGCCTAACCAACAAACCACTAACCAACTAAGCAACTTCTACATTAAATAAGGACAGCCCCTTAATAAAGGAACTGTCCATTTCATTTATTACTCGTCTTCTTCGCCTTCAGTGAATGTATTTAACATCTCTTCAACAACATCCCATTCCTCATCTGTTTCGATCGGATGAAGAGTTAAATCGTCCTCGCCTTCGCCTTTATCTTCATAACGGAAAGCATGTACTTCCATTTCCTCTTCATCGTTTTCAGCATCAGCTGCATCTACTAAAACCATGTATGACTTTCCTGTTGCATCGATGTCAAACGTAAACAACACTTCAAATAAATGCTCGTCCCCATTTTCATCTGGAATAATAATTCGTTCTCTTTCTGCTTTTTCCACATTAACACCTCATTAAATTAATTGTAAATCAATACTGTTAGTTAATATTGACATTTTCATCAATATGCATGCACTCTATGATAATGAATCTAGATATCCTTGTAAAATCATCACAGCTGCCATCTTATCGATAACTTTCTTCCGCTTTTTCCGGCTCATATCAGCGGCAACTAACATTCGCTCAGCAGCAACAGTAGTTAGACGCTCGTCCCATAAAACTATAGGAAGGTCAAAACGTTGCTTAACCTCTTCGGCAAATTGTTGGCATGCTTCACCACTTGGACCGATGGTTCCATTCATATTTTTCGGCAACCCTACGACAACTTTATCAATTTCAAGATTAGTTACTAAGCTAGCTAACTTATCCCAATCCTGTTGTGGATCCTCTTCATTTCTTCTAATTGTTTCGACGCCCTGGGCAGTCCAACCTAATTCATCGCTTACTGCCACACCAATTGTCTTTGTTCCAACATCTAGTCCTAATATTCTCATACTACTCCTCTTGGTGCTGTGATAAATACGATTTTACTAATTCTTCAATTAATTCATCTCTTTCAAGCTTGCGAATTAATGACCTAGCATCATTATGTCTAGGGATATACGCAGGATCACCCGAAAGTAAATATCCTACAATTTGGTTAATTGGGTTATACCCCTTTTCTTCTAACGATTGATATACGGTAAGTAATACTTCTTGAACATTCGCATCTACTGAGTCATCTTGGAAATTAAATTTCATCGTATTGTCCATTGAACTCATCACAAACACCTCTTTTCCTACATTACACAATTATTAATGCTGTTCAATCTGCATAAATTTTTATCTATATCCATATTGTACACTAACATGAATTATTTAGGAAATTGTTTTCAAAAATTCCGGTACAAAATCCAATGCTGCTTGCAATTCATCAGGATTTTTACCGCCTGCTTGAGCCATATCTGGACGTCCACCGCCGCCACCACCGCAACGAGTAGCCACTTCTTTAACAATTTTCCCAGCATGATAGCCATCCTTTACTAAATCGTTTGTTACACCAGCAACTATATTTACTTTTCCATTATTGACAGCACCTAATACAACAATACCTGTACCTAGTTTATTTTTTAACGTATCCACTAAACCACGAATACTGTCCATTTCTGCTACATTCACTTTTTTCGCAATAACAGCAACGTCATTCACCTTAACAACGTCATCCACTAAACTTCCAGCTTCCATATTCCCTAATTTAGCTGCTAGGGATTCATTTTCACGCTGTAATTTTCGGACTTGGTTTTGAAGCTGCCCAACTTTTTCTGGAACTTCCTTTATATTTGTTTTTAAAAGACTTGCAGCTTCCTTTACTAACTCCAATTGGCTATTCATGTACTCATAAGCACCTTTACCTGTTACAGCCTCAAGGCGACGGATCCCTGCTCCAATTCCTGATTCTGAAATGATTTTAAACAATCCAATTTCAGCAGTGTTTTGTACGTGACATCCACCACAAAGCTCAAGACTATAATCTCCTACTTGAACGACACGGACAACATCTCCATATTTTTCACCAAATAGAGCCATTGCTCCCATCTCTTTTGCTTCATCGATTTTTTTATTAGCAATCTCAACGGAAATAGCATCCCAAATTTTTTGATTTACAATCTCTTCTATCTTCGTTAGCTCCTCTGAAGTAACTTGTCCAAAGTGTGAAAAATCAAAACGGAGACGATTTTCTGAAACTAATGAACCTGCCTGATTAACGTGTTCACCTAACGTATCTTTTAAAGCTCGGTGTAGTAGGTGTGTTGCTGTATGATTTTTTACGATACCAATTCGATCTGTATCTTCTACTGTTGAAGTAACTGTCATTCCTTGAGTTAATGTACCTTCTACAACACGAATTGTATGAAGATTTTGTCCATTCGGTGCTTTTTGAACATCCTCTACACTTACAACTACTCCCTCAGCTTTCATCGAACCTTTATCAGCTACTTGTCCACCACTCTCAGCATAAAATGGAGTTTGGTCAACAATCACTTTAACAACATCACCTTTGGTTGCTTCGCTAACGACATCTTTCTCTTTAATGATTACTTCAACCGTTGACTTAGATGATAGCTGATCATATCCGATAAATTCACTAGCTACTGTTAAATCTCCTAAAACACTGTCTTGAGTTTGCATCGAATCACTTGTTTGTCGAGCTGCTCGCGCACGATCTCTTTGCTTTTCCATTTCAGTTTCAAAACCATCACGATCAATGCAAAGACCAGCTTCTAACACATATTCTTCTGTTAAATCAACTGGGAAACCATACGTATCATATAACCTGAAAACATCTTCTCCAGAAATCGTATCTTTATTTTCAGCTTTTGCTTGTTCCATTACTTTTGACAAGATGGTTAAACCTTCATTTAACGTTTCATGGAAGCGTTCTTCTTCATTTTTGATGACTTTTTGTACAAACTCAGTTTTATCTTTTACTTCCGGATAGAAGTCGACCATAATTTCACCAACTACAGGAACTAATTCGTACATAAATGGTCGATCAATATTAATTAATTTTGCGTAACGTACCGCTCTACGAAGTAAACGTCTTAACACGTAACCTCTTCCTTCGTTTGATGGTAATGCGCCATCAGCGATTGCAAAAGCAACTGTACGTACATGGTCAGCAATGACTTTAAATGAAACATCTGTCTCAGTATCATTTCCGTATGTAACTCCTGAAATTTGTTCTGTAGACCTAATAATCGGTATAAATAAATCAGTATCAAAGTTTGTTGGTACGTCTTGAACGACAGAAACCATTCTCTCTAATCCCATACCAGTATCAATGTTCTTTTTCGGTAGCGGAGTATACGTTCCGTCAGGATTATGGTTAAACTGTGAGAATACTAAGTTCCAGATTTCCAAGTAACGCTCATTTTCTCCACCAGGATAAAGCTCTGGATCACTTTCATCACTACCGTACTTTTCGCCTCGGTCATAAAAAATTTCCGTATTCGGTCCACTTGGACCTTCTCCAATATCCCAGAAGTTCCCTTCCAAACGAATAATTCTCTCCTCAGGAATACCAATTTCATCCTTCCAGATTTCAAAAGCTTCATGATCTTCTGGATGAACAGTAACTGAAAGTTTTTCCTGATCAAAGCCAACCCACTTTTCACTTGTTAAAAACTCCCACGCCCATTCAATTGACTCTTTTTTAAAATAGTCACCAATTGAGAAGTTTCCTAGCATTTCAAAAAAAGTATGGTGGCGAGCAGTTTTACCTACATTTTCAATGTCATTCGTACGAATTGATTTTTGAGCATTCGTAATCCGCGGATTTTCAGGGATTACACGACCGTCAAAATATTT
>SKOL01000241.1 GCA_007120055.1 Anaerobacillus sp. | reverse complement strand
TCTGTCGGCGGATATGTTCGCTTCACTTTAAAGACTAGGATCAAGGAAACAAAGGTCAATACTCCGACCATACCAAATGCGATGATTGCTCCAAATATATCTGGATTTGCAATCGTAGGAAAATTACTTGCTACTCGCTCACTAGTGGTCATCGCTGTAACGAGTAATCCAGTTCCAATAGAAGCTGACATTTGCCGAATCGTATTCGTCACTGCTGACCCGTGCGGAATAAGTTTTCTCGGTATTTGGTTCAACCCTGCTGTACTGACAGGCATCATGACCATTGAGAAACCAAACATACGGATCGCATACATGACCGTTAAATACGTAAGTGACGTCGTTGTATCAATGAAAAGAAACGCAAATGTCGATAATGTCATGATGATCAGTCCAGGAATCGCCAACAAACGAGCACCGAATTTATCGAAAATTCTTCCAGTAATCGGAGCCATCAAACCAGTTAGGATTGCCCCAGGTAGCAACACAAGCCCTGCTTCCATTGCCGTAAATCCACGCATGTTATACATATACATAGGAATCAGTGTTTCCAGTCCAATGAGCCCAAAAAATCCAATACTACATATGACCGTTGAAAGAGTAAAAATACGTGCTTTAAAAACACGGAAATTAAGCATCGGCTGAGTCATCACAAGCTGCCGCTTAACGAAAACGTAGATCGAGATTGCACCAAGAGCTAAGAAGATTAACGTTTGAGGGCTGCCCCAGCCATTATTACCCGCACTTGTAAACCCGTAAAGTAGTCCTCCAAAACCAAGTGTAGATAAAGTAATCGAAATAGGATCAACTTTGGATTTTTTTAATTCTGTTACGTTTCTCATATAAAAATAAGCGGCAACAATTATAATAAGTGCTAGTGGAATAATGGCCACGAACATATAGCGCCAATCATAATTTGTTGTTATCCAACCAGACAACGTTGGCCCGATGGCAGGAGCAAACGAAATTACTAGTCCGATATACCCCATCGCAGCCCCTCGCCGCTCTACAGGAAAAATGAGCAAAAAGACCGTCTGCATGAGCGGAATCATGACTCCAGCTCCCATGGATTGAATAATTCTTCCAGTTAGTAAGACCGGAAAATTTGTTGCAAATGCCGAAAAAATAGTCCCAATCGTAAAAATCCCCATTGCCGTTAAGAAAAGCTGTCGAGTCGTATACCTTTCAATAAGAAACGCAGAAATTGGAACCATAATCCCCATTACAAGCATAAAAACAGTTGTTAACCATTGTGCGGTATTTGCTGTAATATCCATTTCGATCATCAGAGGTGGGATGGCTGTAATCATCAATGTTTGATTTAATACGGCAATAAAAGTACCTGTAAGCAATAAACCTGCAATCAGTACTTTACTATAATTTTCGTTATTTTCCATGCAAAAACTCCTAATTATCATCTATTTTAATGAATTTTATCATTCAAAATTATCGCTATTAAGTCACTATCAGGAGGTGCGGTAAGTCGCTCTCAATTTCATAAAGTTTGATATAGAATTTAGGTAATTATGAAATTTACTCATTTAAATCCATAAAAACCTTTTTGGGATATCTATGAATCTATATTATTATGATACTAAAATTAAAAAATACCTGGGCTATGAATGTCTATGAATTGACCACACATTATTTGAATATAATAAATAATTATACACTTTGTGGCAGACCCTTTCAAATTCGAAATTTACCAGTAGACCTATATTGCGACTGAGTGGTTGAAACAAGTGGATAAAAATTTTACAATTACACTTTAAGAGAAATTTTTAGAATAACACTGTTACTTGGAAGCGATTGGTATTATGGACTAAATAAGAATTTGGAGTTACTACATACCAAAAATTAGTATTATTTTATTGTGACAAAAAAGTACCACTAATTAACAACGTTATGAAGAAGGGAATGTTTGCACCGTGTATCAAATTGGAGATAAAATTATTACCGATGTCCAAGGGCAACAAAAAGAAGCCGAAATTATTGAAATTGAAAAAGTGTTTCGTGAAACAGATAAAGAAGGTGATTTTGTAGATAATGGACTAGCTATTCTTGAAGGAGGAATTCCTAACATACCACTCCCTTATGAATACCATAATGATGTTTTAATTGTTCACTACCCAGAAAGTAAAATCGAAGAAAACAAAGACGATAATAAAGTCATCTATCGCTGTAAAGACAACGCTTATACATTACAGATTGATGACCACCGTATAGTCGTCGGAGAAGATCAATTAAATAAGCAGTGATCACAATTTATTCGATATAAAAAGCTTCAAATAACACACTTTTGAATAACAAGTACATTATTTGAAGCTTTATTTTTGTCTCCTTCGCGAAATGAATTTTCAGATAATCCTAGTGGCCAAACCAGACTATAGTTGCATTAATTACTCTTAGTAAAATAGATCGTAACCCATTCATGCGTATGTAGTTTTTCTTTAATTAAAAACCCGCTCGCCTTAAATTGTTCGATTAAAGACTCTGTATGCCATTCCACTAACCCCGAAACAATAAAATCATTACTACGCTTTAATAAATGATGTTTTTTCAAAATCGCTGCTGTTTCATCTCCACCGATATTAATGATGATCAAATCATAATTGTCATTAATCGCATACTCACCGTCGATTAAATCAGCCTGAACAATTTCAAGATCATTTGTAACTTCATTTAATTGGGCATTGTGACGAAGCTCCCTTTCAACTGGCTCATAATCAACAGCGACAACTTTTGCGGCTCCTTTTAATGACGCCGCTATTGCTAGCATTCCTGAACCCGTACCTAAATCAAGGATTTTTTCCCCGGCAATATCTTTATTTAATAAAAGTTTTAAACAACTTTGTGTCGTTTCATGCAAACCTGTTCCAAAAGCAGCAAGAGGATCAAATTTCAAGACGTTTTTGTCTGTATAGACTTCTGTTGAATCGGGATAAACAATTACCCAACCATTCTCCAAGTCCACATCCTCAAATTTAAAATCATCGCCCCAACTCACTTCATCACGAGAAGTGTGTTTTATCTCTTCTTTAGAAACCGCAAGTGTACTTTGAATAAGATCAAAGTAGGCCATCGGTAAATTTTCTACTTCTTCATCACTTGCATAAATTTTTAAATCGACTTTATCATCAACTTTTTCCTCAACTCCATAGCCATTTTTAATTTTAATAATTTCAATCGGTGGTTCATAATACAAATTATAAACACCAACCACATTTAATTTTTCTGTAATTGCTTCTATGTCTTTATATGGTACATTTATGATAAATTCGTGTAACATAAGTCGCGATCCCCTTTGTATATGTATCAAATCATTTTTTACATTGTAAGACAAGATTGCCAACATTTCAAAAGCCCTTTATGTAGTTTATCTTTAATCCCTTTACAGTTTAATATATTCTTTCCCATCATATCAACTCACTTTTATTTCTCTGTAGTATTGTATTGAGTTTTTCTATAGAATCTTGCTTTTTTTATAACAACTTAACTTAC
>SKOL01000489.1 GCA_007120055.1 Anaerobacillus sp. | reverse complement strand
TTTTCCCTAGAAAACATTGTGGAAGTTGCAGTTGTTTTTCCATATATACACCCCTGCTTTCTTTTCAATTTATTGCTTACCTATATTGTACACTACCTTGTTGGTGTCAGACACCCCCCGTGGACAAATCGCGAAAATGTCCGTCTCAGGTGGACACCACACCTTTATTTACTTGTTTTTTTCAATTAGTCCACGACAGGCGGACAAAAACGTAAAATGTCCACGGGGGGTGTCTGACACCTAAACACCTAACGTGGACATTTCGTTTATTTTTTCTTTTTAGCACGGCGGTCTGCTGCTTGAGATCTTTCTTGTGCTTCTATGTCATCTTGGTCAGCAAGTTCTTGAGAAAACTCAATATCTCTTCCGTCACTTACAACTTCTTGGTTTCGTTGCTTTTTCTTTTTACCCATCATTATTCGCTCCTTTTTAATTGTTAAGTTAATAAACGGTCTAATTTACGATAGTGTTATGAACGATTTCCTCGAGCTCTTTCTAGTGCTCTATCCGCTGCCTTGAAGTCGGAAAAATAATGAAATTCTTGTGCTTTATTTAATGTTTTCTTTTCATCTCTCGCGCGTTGCTTTTTGCTTTCCATATTAATTACCACCTTTATACTGTACTTTTTCAAAGGTAGTTTGTTTATTTTTAACAAATTTTATACATTGTTTTTATGCTTCTTTAAGCTCCGACTGTTGCGTCTGATTTCGATATTGATATAAAGTAAATTGATCTTTTTCAATTTGAAATAAGTCATAAATAACTGTATCATGATTGATTTTTTCGAAAATATCTTTCCGCGTCTCGTTTACTATAGAAACATAAGGAAGTTTAAGCGCAGCATTGATCGAGCGCACATTTTCTTTTCGAATTTTCATGAAAACAGAACTAATATTTAGTTCATAAAATAACTCGTTAAAAAACATATCTTTTGCGACTTGGTTAAACCCTTTGCCGTGATAAGGCTTTCCTAACCATGTCCCTAAAAACCCAGCTTGGTGATTTATATCAAAGAGGTTAATCGTGCCAATCGGGTTACCCCATTCATCCACAATTGTTCTTGAAACTAGCTCACCGCGCTCTTCAGCTTCAATTGTTTGCTTCGTTAAAAATAGAAACTCTTCATACGAATTTGCCTTTTGTCTTACAAATGGGAAGACTGCTGGATCAATCATTAATTCATATAACTTGTGACAATCTGTTAGCTCGCGCTTTTTAATCATAATATTTCCCCCTCCACACAGGGGCAGAAAAAAATAAACCCACCCCTCGAATTTAATGAAATTACGTATCAAATTCGGGGTGGGAATCGAACCCACTAGGACCAGACTATTCTGGTGGCGCAACCAATTGCCTTCCCATCTTTCTTGCATATTTTATTTAATTTTATGTTATTAGAAAACATAAATATCGTTATATTTAATCAAAAAAGCTTAATAAACTCTATTTGAAGTATATTTAGCGAATTAATTATATATATACTCTATATAACTGTGGTTAACGTTTGTTAACTCGTTAATGCTTTTATTATCATAAACGATTTTCAGAAAAAATGAAACTGTTATTTTTAACTTATTTTTGTTATTTATTTCATTAGTTTTTGATAAAAGAAGAGGGGGATTAGAGGCGTTAAATGATGCTTTAATCCAAAGCGCCATCATAAAATAAGCTAGTTATGCCATACATTTTTTTATGAAGTAATTCTTAAGAAAAATTGACTAATTAATGAAATATCGACAACGTATTTATAAATTTTCACAACTTATCCATGTTCTCACCTCTTTGTACATTTATAATTTAACTATAGTGCTTTTTATAAAAAGTTAATGTTAGTTGTGAATATAATTTTTAAAATGAAAGTTGAGGGAAATTGTTATGTTTTTAAACATTATAAGTATTGCTATCATAGTTGCTCTAAGCGGATACGTTACTTATTATACGTACAAACAGCGCAAACACCTTACATGTATGGCCGGTATGATGATCGCAATGACAAATGCGATGATGTCGAGTGTTGCACTTGGTACCGTTTTAGGGGTTATGTCTGATGTAGAATTAAGTACACCGACAATGATTGCGGTCGTCTTTGGAATGATTGTTGGATATTTCACAGGAAAGCCAATTTCGTTAATGGCAGCTTTAGATGGTTTAGGTGCTGGTGTTATGGGTGGTATGATGGGAGCAATGCTCGGAGTAATGCTTTTTCCTACCAAAGTCAGTATAACGATCGTCTTTATTTTAGCAGTATTTGTTATAGTAAATATTGTTTTACTTAAAGTCATTGACGAAGAAATTTCATCTAGAATAAAAAAAAAGGAGGAAAGGGAAAGACAGCTTAAAAAGCCAGTTTTCGTAAGCTCAACATTTTTAATTGTCATTGTGGTTTTTATTGCGTTTTCAGTAGTAGGTAGTAACTATGCTCTATCCCAATTTGAAGATGAAATAGATGACTTTACTATTTTACCAACAATATACGAGGGTGACCTTACCCAACAAGCGCTAATTAATGTAGAATTATTCTCTTATGAGCCGAACAATATCGCTATAGAAGCCGGTGAACCAACCGTATTAAACTTTCATGGTAACGATTTATTAGGTTGTTCGCGCTTTATTTATTCAAATGACCTTGATTTTAGAGTGAATATAACCCCAGGTGAAAGTAACTTTTTGGAGCTTGATGGGTTAGAGCCTGGAACCTATAATTATGCTTGTACGATGAACATGTATCGAGGCTCGATCACAGTTTATTAAAAAGAACTATAATGTAAAAAGTAAATTAAAAGGTGGGCCAAAAGTGTTTGACACTTGTTTTGGCCCATCCTCTTTTCGATTCGTAGCTATAATTTTAAACTCTTTAAAGCTCCTTCTAATTCTGGATACGTAAATTGGAAGCCATGATCTGTTGCTTTTTTAGGGAGTACTTTTTGTCCTTCCAAAACGAGTAGGCTCATCTCGCCTAACAATATTTTTAAAGCAAAGCTAGGTGCAGGGAGCCAATGCGGTCGACCGAGGACATCCCCTAACACAGAACCAAACTCCTTCATTTGCTTTGGATTAGGTGCGGTAACGTTTAATGCCCCACTAACCTTTTCATTATTTACGGCAAACTCAACCATTGAAACAACATCGTCAATGTGAACCCAGGACAGCCATTGTTTACCTGACCCTACCGTACCACCAGCAAAAAGTTTGTAAGGCATTATCATTTTACTTAACGCGCCGCCGTCACTTGCTAAAACGACGCCAAAGCGCAGTAAAACCGTCCGAATCCCAAGCGCTTCAGCTTTGATCGCCTCTTGTTCCCAACTATCAACAACCGTTGCTAAAAAGTCAGCTCCCGTATCATGATTGTCTTCCGTAAAAGTATCTAAAAGTGATGTTCCATAAAATCCGACAGCTGATGCATTAAGGTATACTTTCGGTTTCTGCGTAAGTTTCCCCATTAACGTTAAACAATTTTTCGTTGCATCTAGACGACTTGTTAATATCCGTTCCTTTTGCTC
>SKOL01000475.1 GCA_007120055.1 Anaerobacillus sp. | reverse complement strand
GTTTTACTTATTAAATGTATTGATTTTATTTCATCTGTTTCACTTTCAATAATGAACATTACTTCTCCATTTTCATAATACAGTGTCCCAGTATTCGGGGTGCTATCTGTACTAACAATAACATCCTCAAGATCGACGATCGCCATTTGTATTAAACGTTCAACTGTAAAAGCTTCAACCTTTTCATGAATGATTTCTTTCTCAATCATATATTGATTTAACTGAAAGGTCACAAAACTACTCAACAAAAAAACGACAAATAAAGTAATTGGTAAAATGAACCCTCTTTCATTGTTCATTATACATATCCTCTAACGGCAAAAAATGAGAAATTCTTTTTTGATGTGTTTGTTCAAATTTGTCTGTTATTCGTACATCAATTCCATTATTCCATTCGGAAAAGTGCACACTTTCAACATTTTGCAACACAAATTCTTGACCACTATTATTTACTTGCCGTCTAATCCGTTGTTGAAATAGAGAATATGTGACCGTTTGATTATGATTTTTTTCCAAAGAGAGAATATTATTATTAACCGAAAGGCTAGAAGCTTCGTGAACGTCTAATGCTAATTGTTGAAAGAAAATCGAAGTTTCAATACGCTGATTAAATTTGGCGTCGTATGAAATTAATTTAAAGTAATGTGGCACTACGGAGGTAATGATGAGGAAAATCGCAAATGTAATCATAACTTCTATAAGAGTGAATCCAGCATCTTTTTTCATCTCTTACCACTTTCACACCTTTCATAAATACGATCATTAGCTCCTATCCAATGAACACAAACGGTTAGCTTTTGATCGTCATTAGAAGTATTGAAAGAGAGGTTATACATTGTCGACTCTACTTTTATCTCTTCTTGAAAAACATCGTTTCTTTCATAAACCCAATCAGTGATCACCTCTTTTAAGAGAAATAATGCGATTTCCTCTTGTTGTATAGACGTTCTTTCATCGTACAAAACGACCAGTGCTGGAAGTAATATAATCGTTGTTACTGTTAAAATCATAACAGATGTTATCACTTCAATGAGCGTAAAGCCTTTACAATTTTTCAATGTAAAACCTACCTCTTCCTAGTAATAACACAAACCGATAACGGTGGTCATCGATTCTAATTTCCATTGTACCAGAACGTCTTACATTTCCATCCGTTAAAAACGCCACGTCATTTAATGAAAGAGTAATCGGTACAAAGGTCGTTTTTTCCGAAAACTCCCTCCGTAAAAGAACATTTCCATTTCCTTGCCTAATGACATATTCTTTACTGCCATTTAGGAAAATAACAGACGTATACATGCTATGACTAATTGCCATTTGTTGAGCGTACAAGATATCTTGCTGAAGTTGCTGTATAAATTCATTACGTCCACTAGCATCATAAATCGTTTTCATATTACCAAAAGAAATCGAAGTAACAGTAGCAATAATGAACAAAACCATCGTCATCTCCAAGACGGTGTAGCCACGGTTATTCACCATTACCCTGCCCATCAGCGTCACCTTATTCATCTTTCTTTACTACTTCCCCATCTTCATCTAAAGTAAGTTCAGTACCATCTGAACATTCAAATCTTTCAACATACCCCTCTTCTTTAAGCACTTCCAAACTAGCAGGTAAATGCCCCTTTTCAATTTGATAAGCACCAACTTGCGCTTGCAAAAGATCTATCGTCGCCTTGCAGCCTTTCTCTTGGGCGATTGTATTATTTTTCGCCATATTCGGTATTGCAATTAATAACAACGCTGAAATGATCATTAAGACAATCATCATTTCAATTAACGTAAAAGCTCGTTCATTTAAAAAATATTTGTTAATCTTCATAAACATGATCCACCTCTTTAAAATTAATATTAAAGAGACTGACATTACAAAAAATGAGTAAATTAGAGTTGGTAAAAGGAGAACTATCCGGAGATACGAGAAGATATTAGTTTACTTTTCTCACCTCTTTCTTGAAAAAATTATATAGTTCAGCTATACAGCGTTCCATTAGTGTCAGTTCAGAAGCAACTACTAAATATAGACGATTATTTGCTCACCCGTCTCTATTCATTGCTTAAAGTGACTGCCACTTTGTAATTCGCCTCTAGCGAGAACACCTTTTTAATATGTTTGACCATCTGTAGTTTGTCTTTCGTGGTATAGTATATATGAATTATTTTAGGAGGTTAACATCATGATCGATCCTTCAATGTTTGATAGTGGCATATTCCCTTTATTATTACTTTTAATTATTACGGTTATTGTTTTCAAAATTATTAAAAGTGTATTAGAGTGGCGTCACAATAATAAACAGCCTATCTTAACCGTAAATGCCAAGGTTATTTCTAAGCGAACAAAATCGTCTCGAAAAACTGTTAAACAGCATCATGACTCAACAGATTACTATGGCACGTTTGAATTGGAAAACGGTGAGAAAATCGAGTTTTTACTAACACGTAGTGAGTTTGAGTTAATTGCTGAAGAAGAGGTTGGTAAACTAACGTATCAAGGAACACGATTTAATCATTTTCATTAGAAAAGCGCAAGGCGACTGCCTATCGGCGAAAACCAGTGGAAGACCTTCCCGTAGCAGTCAGGTTTTAGACGGCAAGAGAAGGTCTGAAGCGGTCGAGCCGACGGCACAAAAAACAAACTGATCCATAATCATTTATTTAATGTTTACTAACTTTTCCTGATTTTTTTTTATTAATTTTTCTAGCTGTTCTATTGGTAGCGGCTTCGAGAATAAGAAGCCTTGCATCGCATCGCAATCAAGATCGATTAAAAGAGAATGTTGCGTCTCATTTTCGATCCCTTCTGCTAGCACTGTTAACCCGAGCGCTTTAGCCATTCGAATAATTGATTCCGTAATTACTTTTTCTTTCGGATCATACTCGATGTTTTGAATAAAAGATTTATCCACTTTTAACGTATCAATAGGTAAAATTTTCAAATAATTTAATGATGAATAACCTTTTCCGAAATCATCGAGCGATATTCTTAGCCCAATCTCCTTCAATTCGTTTAATTTCATAATATTTTCAATCGTATCTTCCATAATACTACTTTCAGTAATTTCTAATTCAATTAATTCCGGATTTATATTTGCTTCTTCTAAAATATTAGCAACAGTAGTGACGAAATTTTCTTCTTGAATTTGTATCGCTGAAACATTTACTGAAATACATATATCATTTATATTTTGTTGTTGCCACTTTTTTACTTGCTTACAGGCTGTTTTTAATACCCAATTTCCTATTGGAATTATTAATCCTGTCTTTTCTGCCATCGGAATAAAGACACCTGGTGAAACCATTCCTTCTTTTGGGCTATTCCATCGAATTAACGCTTCGACACCATAAATATTATTCTCTTTACAATTAATTTTGGGTTGATAATATAACTCAAATTGCTCATTTTCTATTGCTTGATGGATCTTCGTTTCAAGAATTTTATCTTTCAGTGAATCTCGTTCCATTTCTTCTGTGTAAAACTTATAGCCGTTCTTACCACGACCT
>SKOL01000532.1 GCA_007120055.1 Anaerobacillus sp. | reverse complement strand
TTGACTACCTTTGTCTTAATCGGTCTATTTATGCGCTATCAAAAAATTAGCATGAGGGCACCTGCACCAACTAATATAAAAATGTCAGGCTCTTACCATTCCAACTAACCAACAAACCAACAAACCAACTGTCCAACTATTTACATACATAGCGCTCATAACTGAATTCTGTCACCAAAACAACTGAGCCTCGGTGACCTCATGTTATATAGTCGAGTTTAATTATTTGATTTTCAATTTAGATTAAAGTAATCTTTTTACGACTAATTGAGTGAATTTCATAATAATGAATGAGCCACATCATGCAATATATAGTTTGCGAATGGTTTTGACACAACTATATATTGCTCTTAGTGGCGAGAATAATGAATTATGAAATCATTGAATTACATTTACAAATAGATAGTTATGATAGCCAATACTAAGTAACGGCTAAAGGTATAAACAATTAGCGAGACTTTTAAAGAAAAGGAATATAGGAGGAAGATGAATGGAGAGAAAGAAGAGGAATTATACTCCAGCAATTATTATTTTAACGATCATCATTAATGGCCTTGTGATTTTATTATCTGGGATGCCAAGACTCGATATCGACCCGGGTTTTGACGTCAAAATTTTACCGCTCATTAATGCGATATTAAATACTTTCACGTTTTTATTTTTAATCGGTGCCACTATTGCGATTTATAAAAAAAATATAAAGCTTCATACGAGATTTATTTATGCTGCGTTCACCACAACCTTCTTGTTTTTAATTACTTATGTAGCGCATCATGCGTTAAGTGAAGCAACCACATTCGGTGGGGAAGGGATGATGAGTTTCATTTATTACTTTATTTTGATTACTCATATCGTTTTAGCTGCTGTAATCGTTCCACTAGCTTTAGTCACGTTAGCACGTGGATTAAATATGGAAAATGAAAATCATAAAAAAATCGCTAGATGGACGATGCCGCTCTGGTTATATGTCAGCTTAACAGGAGTACTCGTTTATATTTTTATTTCACCATATTACTAAAAGACGGTGAATGGTCTTAAGGGAACGAATTAAATGTCGTTCTCTTTTGAATATAGCGGATCTAAACACACGTTTTATAACATTAACACTACCTAAATAGTAAAAGTTCACAATTTAGACATATTTTTCTGTTCATTTTTAAAACATTTCTTATATAATACTTATTGTAGTTAATTATTTGAGGAGGTTTTACATATGAAAAAATTATTATCATTAATGATTGCAGCCGTTGCTGTTGTAGCTTTAACTGCTTGTGGTGGAGATGACGATACTAGTGCTCCAGCAGCAGAAGAAACAAGTACTGAAGTTGTCGATGTAAACGTTGAAGCAGGAGATAAAGAATTTACGATTGTTGCCACAAACTTTGATTACGTTTCTGACGAAGAGTTAGTCGTGAAAAAAGGTGATACAGTGACTCTTCATATTGAAAATGAAGAAGGAGTTCACGGTCTTGATATTCCATCTTTCGGTATTCAAGGTGGCGCTGGTGAAACTGTTACATTTGAAGCTACTGAAGCAGGAACGCACGAAATTTTATGTTCGATCCCTTGCGGAGCAGGACATAACGACATGAAAATTAACTTAGTAGTTGTTGATTAATCATCATAGTATTAAATAACGAAAACCATTGTGAACATCGATATTCGAGTCACAATGGTTTTTTTGTATGAAAAAAGAACGAGTGATTCCTGAACAAGCCTCTAAAATTCGATAGAAGTTGCTCCTGCGGTTACTCGTCGCAAAGCAGCACGAAGCCAATGCTAAGTAGCGGGGGGACACGATGTGATTGAAGTCAGTAGCTTTACGGCGAAGAGAAGGAAATCGCTCGTTCTTTTACATGTTAAATGGTGACGGAATATCGTCATGCGGGTTTTGTAGAAAGTTGGAAAGATGTCTCGCTCCTGTAGCTTACCAAATTTTTCTTCATTTAACCAAAAACACTATAGACACAGTGATAAACATGATGCATAATAATATACGAACATATTCACAATATAGACATATTTAGAAAGTGGGGACATTACATGACTAACAACTCACTTAATTCGTTTATCACTGATATTAAATTAGCACTTGATGCAACATCAATCATTGCAGTGACCGATAATATTGGGAAAATTATTTACGTAAATGAGAAGTTTTGTGCGATTTCAAAATATACAGCCGACGAGTTATTAGGAAAAGATCATCGTATACTTAACTCTGGGTACCATCCGAAAGAGTTCTTTGCAAATTTATATAAAACGATTAGTTCTGGACAAGTATGGACAGGCGAAATTAGAAATAAAGCAAAGGACGGAACATTTTACTGGGTTCATACACAAATTGTGCCTTTTTTAAATAAGCACGGGAAGCCTTATCAATATGTGACCATCCGCAATGACATCACAGACCGTAAAATGACGGAAGAAAATTTAAGGCAAACGTTGGAACAGCTTGCTGAAACAAATAAAGAATTGGCTGACATCAAATATGCCCTCGATTCATCGAGCATTTTAGCAATGACGAATGAAAAAGGCATTATAACGTACGTGAATGACACGTTTTGTGAGATCTCAAAATACAGTAGAGAAGAATTAATCGGTGAAGATCACGCCAAGTTAAATTCTAATTATCATCCGAGGGAATTCTTTAAAAATATGTGGAGAACGATTGGTAGAGGGGGAATTTGGAAAGGCGAAGTGAAAAATATCGCAAAAGACGGTAAAGAATATTGGGTCGATACAACGATCGTTCCTTTCTTGAATGAAAAAGGGAAGCCGTATCAATATGTGGCGATCCGTAACGACATTACCGACCGTAAAAAGGTTGAGGAAATGGTGTTACGTTCAGAAAAGCTTTCGTTAATCGGTGAGCTCGCTGCAGGGGTCGCCCATGAAATTCGCAACCCGTTAACATCGCTTAAAGGATATACAGAATTTTTACAAGATGATACTGAAGAAGAAGAGAAAAAGCAATATTTCGATATATTATTAGAAGAAATTGAGCGAATCAACTTTATCGTTGAAGAATTTATGTTGCTTGCGAAACCGAAAGTATTACAGTTTTCCAATAAAAATATACTTTCGATTATTAATCAAACGATTACGTTTTTACAAACAGAAG
This sequence comes from Anaerobacillus sp., assembly GCA_007120055.1. Next base: position 382 of record SKOL01000532.1, on the reverse strand, counting down.
CAAAGTATAAAAAAGTAACAATTATCAGCGACTTTAAATTAGAAGAGGCGATCGTCAAATGTGACGAGAACCAGTTAAAACAAGTATTTTTAAACATGATCAAAAATGGGATTGAGGCAATGCCAGACGGAGGGAAACTACACATTAAAGTTCGTATTGTAGACCAGTTCGTTGAAGTTGAGTTTAAAGATGAAGGTGTTGGAATCCCGAAAGAAAAGTTAAAAATGCTAGGTGAACCTTTTTATTCAACGAAAGAAAAGGGCAACGGTCTAGGATTAATGGTTAGTTATAAAATCATTCATGACCATAAAGGTGAAGTGACAGTTGATAGCGTGGAAGGTAAAGGAACTACCTTTAAAATTTCATTACCGGTGGTGCGATA
>SKOL01000265.1 GCA_007120055.1 Anaerobacillus sp. | reverse complement strand
TAATGATTGTGAAATGCTTAACATACTTTTATAAAGAAGGTGGCTTAAATGGAGAAAAAGAAAGTTGTCATTATTGGCGGAGGGATAACAGGTTTATCTGCCGCTTACTATTTACAAAAGGAAATCAAAGAAAACGGATTGCCACTTGAAGTGAAGCTATTTGAAGCGAGTGACCGTTTAGGTGGAATTATTAACACAGTGAAAAAAGATGGTTTTATCGTTGAAAAAGGCCCTGATTCTGTTCTTGCCCGTAAAACGAGTGCATTGAAGTTAATAAAGGAAGTTGGGCTAGAAGATAAGGTTGTTTCCAATACAGCCGGGAAATCGTATATATACGCCCGCGGGAAACTACACACAATGCCTGAAGGAGCATTCATGGGCATCCCTACTCAAATTACCCCTTTTGCACTTTCAGGCCTTTTCTCTCCATTCGGAAAATTAAGAGCTGCTGGAGATTTTATTTTACCTAAAGGGGAAGAAAAGGACGATCAATCACTAGGTGAATTTTTTAGAAGAAGACTAGGGAATGAAATCGTTGATAATTTAATTGATCCGTTACTATCCGGAATTTATGCAGGCGACATCGACCGCTTAAGCTTAATGTCATTATTCCCAATGTTTTATGACATGGAGCAAAAACATCGAAGCCTTGTCCTAGGGTTGAAAAAGTCGATGCCAAAGCCTCCTAAATCAGCGAAAAAAGCTTCGAAAAAAGGAATGTTTATCTCGTTATCTACCGGACTACAATCTTTAATCGAGGAATTAGAGAAGCGACTAGATGAAGGTACTGTTGTCAAAGAGACTCCTATTGAAAAAATTGTGAAAGCCGAAGCACAGTATACGATTACTTTAGCAAATGGAAGCGAAGAAAAAGCCGACAGTATCATCATTGCCACTGAACACTACCATGCACAAAAGATGCTTTCTAACTATACATTTATGAAAGAGTTCGATGACATGATCTCTTATTCTGTTGCGAACGTCGCCATGGCTTTTCCTAAATCGGCAATCAAACAAGATATCGACGGAACTGGATTTTTAGTATCAAGAAACAGTGACTTCAGAATTACAGCCTGTACATGGACCCATAAAAAATGGCCTAGTACCACTCCAGATGACATGGCACTATTACGCTGTTATGTCGGTAAGCCGAATGATCAAGACATCGTCGATTTATCCGATGAGGAAATTATAAATATTGCTTTAAGAGATTTAAATAAAACGATGAACATCACGGAAAAACCACTGTTCCATATGGTTACGAGATGGAAAGATTCAATGCCACAATACAATGTCGGTCATATCGAGCGGATGAAAAATGTCAAAGAATCTCTAGCAAAAGAGCTACCAGGTGTCTATTTAGCAGGAGGTTCCTACGAAGGCGTTGGCATTCCAGACTGTATCAACCAAGGAGAAGCAGCTGTAAAAAAAGTGTTAGAACATTTGGCATAACGAACACTGGATCACTCCAAAAGATGTAACGGGTCCCGTATATTATCGCAAATTACAATCAAAAATCCAGGTGAATTTACACCTATATTTACACCCAAATTTGCGACTATTTAAAACATAAATAAAAAAGGCTCAGCTCAATTTGAACTGCCTCCTGTCAATTTGACCCGAGCCTTTTTTACAGTTGTTTTATTTTTGCTTCTTGCATGATTTGCTTTCATAGCATCTGGAGAATTATAAAACTTTTTTAAGGGAGCAATCTCATCTACAATACGTTCACCATTGAAAATATCAACTACATTAGATATAGCTTCTTCCCTATATGAAACTATTGGTATATTCCACAATCTCGAAGTTTAGCTTCCGTGTTCTTCAAGATAAGTTCTTAACTTTTCCTTTTCGATTGGTCCATTTAAGACCTTGTAAAAATTTTGATTTAACCAAATAAAGTCAGTTTCAAAAACATCTAATATTATTGCTCCTGATTTTTTTTGGATACGCACCTCAAAATTTGCAAATATTTCTTTGTTATTATGCTGATTTTGAAACTCATTTTGGCTAATTTTTTTCACTTGGTATTGACTAAAAACCTGTATTAATTCATCTACGTGTTGAATTTCCTCTGTCCACATATTTCCTTCAGGTATAACAATCCGCATATTAACAAAATCAGATGAGTTAACATTTATTAAATCAGCTAAGTTTCGTTCACGATTATCGTTAAACGATTTCAATGTAAAAAGAGCAATCAACACAATAAGAGTTCCTGCTATTAGCTTAAATTTATTATTTTTAATTATCTCTATCATGTTTTTCTACCCCCCATAAATCTTTACTAATATAAATTAACCTCACCATTGCTTCAATACCTTTTATACTCTATTTTAATGTTAACACTATTTCCCTTTTATATGGTATTAAAATGTAAAAAATAAGCGTCTCTGCTTGTTGCAGAAACGCACCCGTTACTGAAAAATCATACATCTCGCTCGACCATGAAATTGAAATAAACCTTTTAGGAAATAGACCCCTTACTTGGATGTTTCAATCAGAACCGCCCTTTATTTTTTGAATCTCTTCTACAATATACCTTGCCCCTATTATTGTACACAAGATAACAGTGAAGATTAGCGTTACTAATAAAGCATGTGTTTGCAGATGATATGATCCTTCAACAGATGAATAACCTAGGTTTGACATAATTGGAGCAACGATAAAAACAGTGATAAAAAATAAAATAATCGTGGCTAAAATAGCGCCTCCAAATGATTTCATTTGAAAATTCCCCTTTTCATAATAAATTATTCAAAAATATAAATATTGATTGGTCCATCACTTGCTGTGTCGGTATGCAGGCTGAAACTGAACACATCATTAAACTTCTGACCATTTTCTAACTCCTCGATTTGTTTATTCTTAATATAGAAAAATTGTCTTTTCGGAAGAACATCATGTCTTACTTGCATATCCTTCATTTGAGCGTCAGTGCCAAACCAGTAGCGATTGCCTCCCGTATCTGCTATTATGCTGGCATAATCCACCAGATCTAAATTTGCAAATACTTTTTCCGCAGGTAGTTGAGCCTGTGATTGTGAAATAAAGTCAGGATCACTCACATGACTATGGTTAACTCTATACATATGAAATCCATCAATTCTCGGTGAAAAGGTCATATCATAAATATCTAAATACGTATCAGAAAAATCAACAATCCTTGTTCGAAAATCTTCCATTTGTCCAGCTGAATTAAATCTAAGAGACAAATTTGTGATTTTTGCATCATCACTAATATTTAACTTTTCTTGAATCCTCTCATAATCATATTCGAAGCTAGGTGTCGCTAAATTTGTACTTCCAATAAAAAAAGTGAAACGGAAAAACAAGAAGTAGATAGCAGCTATACTGAAAATAAGAATTAAACCCATTTTCGCATATTGAAAGTATCGTTGTTTCTTTAGGCTTTGTTTTAATTTCTCATCTAAAGAATGATCAGGTTGGATTACTTCGGTGTCTGCCTGAATAAAATCATGAAATCCTTCTCCTTCTGTAAAAAT
>SKOL01000223.1 GCA_007120055.1 Anaerobacillus sp. | reverse complement strand
TATCAAGTATGGGACTCTTGAAAAGGTTATCAGATGCTTGTGCTTATGTTGAAAATCCATATGTTAGGGGAGTAAATTAGATGAATGAGTTAGATTTAATTGGCAAAGTGGCAACCGAATACCTCAGGTCTAACTTTAGGATGGATATTGAGTCTGAGGGCATAGCCCGTTTTCTTTTAGATAGGCTAACAGGAAGACAAGTAGCTCGAATTTGTCAGGAGATATTAGCGGATGCAGAGTTGGGTTCCTATATTGAAGTTAAAATTCCAAGTAAGCTAGTAGAGGGGTTTCAATTACCTCAGGATATTATAACTGAAGAAAAAACCACATATTGGAGAAATGCACCAATTGATAAACCGGCAATCATTTTAGCAAATACCAACGATGATCAAGGACAATCATTAAGAGATATAACTACTATTGGTGCCAAGGATTTAAAAAGTACCCCGGATATATGGGTTAATGTTGCTAGTACAGGCTTAGCTCTAACAGATGAACAAAAGAAAATTTGGAAACAGGCATTAAATGGTCTGCAATCAATTAGCGAGTATAGCTTGGAACGGTTTAGTCAATATATTGTTGAAGTTAGAGGTAAGATTATACGCGACAGTGTACCAATAATAACAGCATTAGGATGGGCATTACCATCATTGAGACTACCGCGTGACTCGGCATTCTTTGATGCCATTCCTGAAAAATTCTTAGGTCATAAAAAGAGATGGGCAGATTTATATCAATCTGCAATATCAAAACGAGCATGCTACTTAGTTAAACAATCTCCTAATAGAGAAGTAATTGATAATGAAGATTTACAATCTTCGTACAGCAAGGTCGAAGATGAAATTCCTGATCATGCCAAAGAATCTATTAAAAAGTTTATCCAAGCAAAATCAGGTTGGACACAAGAAGCAGATGAACTGGCTAACTATGAGTGGGAACTTGATAACATTTCTGTTTTCTTCTCAGGGATAAAAAACAAAAAAGTAGATTTAGGTACTCAAACACTAGAATATTTTATAGATGAACACTCCGATACCCTTACTCAAGATGACATAGATTACCTAGAAACTCTATCGAAGAGGACAAGTTCTGAACCTAATGAAGAAGATTTAGAGTTTTTTGAGAGTCGCCGTCAAGAACTAGATGATAACCGATCTTTAAAATCAAAGTGGGATAGATTTGTATATGGTAAGCCAATAGAATCAGATGATTTTATTGCTGGTTTATTAGAAGTTATTGAACGGCTGTGTTCACAAAGTGGAAGTATTGTAGGTAAAAAATCATTAAGGATCAAAACACAAAAGAAAGGTAGTAAAAGTTCATGGCTTGAGTTGAATACCGATATTGGCCTGTTTTTTTGTACAAGATATAGAGGTTTAGATAGATTAACGCAACCGTATATTAATTGGGACGTACACTGGTTATTCAAATATGATGAGCTTATAAACGATGCCAAGAGTAAACCAAAATATAAAGAAAATAATTCAGTATCAAAGAATGCTACGCAGATAAAGTTTTATGTTGAGTTAGAATATGAGGACGAAATCCACCCCTCACACCAGGTTCAATTAATTTGGAAAGGCGATCCTAATAAAATTAGTGGAGAACTACATAAGGATTTGTTGAGACTAAGAAAACATTCATTTCCTATGTCAAAAGTATCTAAGAATCCAATAAGTAAAAAAGGTAAATTACAAGGAGTATCTTTAAATGATGTCGGTACATTACAAGCAGTGTATGGACAAAATAGAGGGTCTCTTGTAGGAAGGTATAAACCAAATAACGATATTAGCAAACTATTTGAAAAAAATATTAAAATAGCATTTAAAGAAGGTCGATTATCCGAAACAGCGTATACACTAGTTAAATCAGAGTGGGAACAATTCTCAAATAAGTATAAGCAGGCAATAAATGATTTTATAGAAGAAGGACTTCCGGCAGAATCACTAATATTACAGTGCCATGCATATGATAACCTCCTTCAGTCATTACAGTTACATGCTACAAGTGATATAAATAGAGTTGAACTATGGCAACCCATACTTAATTTAGGTAATATTCATATAAATGGCAACCAACCAATGTCAATTATTGCCCCTTGGCACCCAATGCGTTTAGCTTCTTTAGCTATTAAGGCAAATCAGTTTAAGAATTTAATAAAAACCATTCTTGATTCCGAAGAAGTTGATTTTGGTGATTCAAAACTTTTCTTTTCAGATTTAAGACATGACTTCACTCAGCCTTATTATCCTGAAGTCTCATATAGTTTTAAAGGTAAACAACCAGAACTTTTGTCAATTTCAGATTCAATTAATGAGTATAGCTTGATGGAAATACCCGTTAGAAAATTTAATAATCTACAAACTAATGAAGATCCAAAAGAGGCAAGTTCCAAAGTATATAAACTGGTTCAAAAATATATTGAGTTACAACCACATGAAAGTACAAATCTAGGTGTGGTTCTCTATAACTGTGATTCTACAAGATTACCTAAAGCAATTGTGGATTCTTTATCAATTCTTCGTGACCAAGATGACGATCTCCGTTGTCAAGTTGTATTACGCCATCGTAACTTAGAGAAACTTAGTGAATTATACATGAAGATGGTTGAAAGTACTGATGAAGATGCTGATAGCTTTGTTGCAAGTGAGTTATCACGAGATTTCATGGCTAGACTTAGAATCGGTGTAATGGCAGATACTGCTCCAGTAGATGATTTGAATGAAGAGAAGCCCTCAGATATTGTGTTTTTACAAGAAGTAATATCACGAGAAGCACAATTTGTTTGGTCTCCTGTTAAAAAAAATACAATACCAGATCTTTTAACACATTATCCTCCTAGATGGTCTCGAAGAAGACCTTCAGTAAAGGATGAATTAAAGTCTACAGCTTATTTAGTTTGTCCTAGCCAACCTTCAGTGGGATGGTCGTATTTAAAAGCATTGCAAGCTGTATGTGATGTTAATGAGTATAATCAGGAAAATTACTCTTTACCATCAAGACAGATTTCATTTCAAAATGAAGAAACTAGAAGCATTTTTGACGAAGCTCATAAAATTGGAGAATGGGTTGCTAATTATGATGAATTGTTGGATCAAAGGTTATTAAGAAATCAGGGAGTTAATGTTATAAAATATCAGCATAGTCAATCAAATGGTCCCAATTTAGTAGTATCAACAAAATCAAAACTAAATCTATTGCAGATTTTAGTTAAAAGGAGATTGAGCTCTCTTAATCTCGGGTTAGAGGAACCTGCACTTGTAAAACTTGCAGAAAAATTTATTGATGAAGCTAATATGTTATCAGGAGATATTGTTTTAAGAGCAGCTAAACGAGGGAAGTTTGCTAGTGAACTCCTTGGTGTAGTATTGAGTAAAGCATTGATTAAATCTGAGCTTGGAAAAACAGAATCCATTGGTTGGTTCTTCCTTGATGATTACGCTTCTTGGTTAGGTAAGAAGGAAGAACAAATTGCTGATATATTAGCCTTATGTCCGAGAGAGGAAAATGGT
>SKOL01000064.1 GCA_007120055.1 Anaerobacillus sp. | reverse complement strand
CTACAATTTTTTTTTGAATTTACTGAATATATTTCTTTGTCATTTATAAAAAAGATCTTTCTAATAGATTATTAATTATCCACCTGAAATTGGTATTAGTAGTTCAATTTTGTCGCCATAATTGTTACTTCACTTCCAGAAGCGGCAAGTAATATTAACCAGCATATCAATCCTTTAAAAAACTGTATCCATAAACATCGCGACGCTCGTAGGACACACCGTTTCACAAGCACGACAACCAAGACAGAGTTCGATCGGCTCTTTGAGCTGTTCATTTGATAACCTTCCCTCAGAAACCATTTTTACTAAATTAATCCGTCCACGAGGTGAGTGTGTTTCCTTACTCACCGTTTTATTAGTCGGACATAATGGCAAACAATAACCACATTGAACACAACTAAATGTTTCGTTATAGGCAAGGTCTTTATGTAATTGATTATTCATCACGCAACACAAAGCTTTGCCCTTTTTCAGACGAATTAAAATTTCTCATCATTAATCTTTTTGGTATACTTTATTTGAAGTTATTATTAAATTATTGTGAGGTTTTTTATGAAATTCTCTAATCACAGATACGAACACACCGATACAGATACAATTAAAATTGAAGTAAATCTTGATGATTTATCAGCAGAAATATTAGGGTTTTTAATGGATAAGCTTCTAGAAGAAGGGGCAAATGATGTCTTCTACACCCCTATTTACATGAAAAAAAACCGCCCCGCGATCATGTTGCAAGTTTTATGTGGTAATAATCACCTAGATAAAATGAAAGAAATTATTTTTTCGGAAACTACTACTTTTGGTATTCGGTACTATCCGCTTGAAGTTCATAGGCTTGAAAGACGTTTTTATACTGTAAATTCTAATTGGGGGCCAGTTACAATAAAAGAAGGATTAGCCGCGGGTAAAGTGGTGCAGCGCTCACCTGAATACGAAGATTGTAAAAAGATATCTAAACAAATAGGTGTTCCATTAAAAGAAGTATACGCTGACATTTGGAAAAGATTATGATTTACAACTGTACTTTACAAAAAGAACATTCGCCCCTTTTCAAGGGGCGAAACAATTAATTAATTAATATTTTTATTTACCCAACATTACTCGTAGTACGTTAGGGTGATCTGCAAAGTCTTTTGTACCCGCCCCATATCCAATTTCATCAATTTTCATAGACGGGATTGGTCCAAAGTTTTCCGCTAAAACAGCTAAAATTCCTGCACCAGTTGGAGTCGTTAATTCTCCAGTAATTTTCGTTTCTTTAATAGGAATTCCTTTTAAAATTTCAAGTGTTGCAGGTGCCGGAACCGGATACATCCCATGAGCAATACGAATGTAACCATTACCAACCGGAACTGAAGAAGAAACAACTTTAGAAACTTGTAATTTATCAAGTAAAATACTTGTCCCAACAATATCAATGATCGAATCAACACCACCAACTTCATGGAAATGAACCTTTTCGAATGGAATGTTATGAATTTTTGCTTCTGCTCGGCCAATTACTTCAAAAATCTGCAATGCAATTTTTTTAACATTTTCATTAAAATCTGCACTTTCAATCATTTTTACGATATCACTATAATGGCGATGAAGATGGTGATGATCACCCTCATCTTCCACAACAATCACATCAAATTTTGTTGAAGAAACTCCTTTTTTTACAACTTTTTTCCATGTCAACTTATACTCAGAATCGAAATTCAATTTACTTAATTCATCTTCTAAATAATTGGGATCTGCACCTAAGTCGAGCAATGCTCCAATCGTCATATCCCCACTAATTCCAGAAAAACAGTCAAAATATAATGTTTTCATCATGTCACCTTCCTAAACTTGTGTATTGCGATGGTTTTTATGAATCGTAGTAGCAAAATACCCCGCACCAAAGCCATTATCAATGTTCATCACACTAATACCTGAGGCACAAGAATTTAGCATTGTTAGTAACGCTGACAAACCTTGGAAGTTCGCCCCATAACCGATACTTGTAGGAACTGCCACAATTGGGTTACTTATTAATCCGCCTACAACACTTGGAAGGGCTCCTTCCATCCCTGCAACGCAAATCGTTACAGTTGCTTGTTCGATTTCTTCTAAATGGTGAAACAATCGATGAATTCCTGCAACACCTACATCATAAATTCGCCGAACTTGAACTCCAAATGCTTCGGCTGTAACTGCCGCTTCCTCGGCAACTGCTAGATCTGAAGTACCCGCACATACGACAGCAATATAGCCATTATAAATAAACTCTGGTTCAGTTTCGCTTTTCCAAAAGATCGTTCTAGCTTTTGGATTATAAACAATTGTAGGGATAGCTTTTTTAATTTCATCCGCTTTTTCATGGTCAACCCTGGTAGCCAGTACTCTATTTGTGTTTTTTTGTAAGGAAAGAATAATACGAATAATTTGCTCTGCGTCTTTCCCTTCACCATAAATAATTTCAGGGAATCCTGTTCTACTCTCTCTGTGATGATCAATTTTCGCAAATCCCATATCTTCAAAGGAAGATAACATCACTTTTGCTTGATCGATCGTTAAAGTCCCTTCACTTACTTTCATTAATATCTCGTCTAGTCGGTTACGTTCCACTGCTGTCACCTTTTCTTTTTAGGATTAACCATTAATTCTATCTAACTTAAATAAATATACGAATTTATTTAGTAGACGCTTTCAAAGTTACCTTAACTTAAATTTAATAATTAAAAAATTATTTACCACTTGTTGAAACGAGGACCTTATTCATACTGCCACTTTGGTAGCCTAGAAGGTCTATTGTTACATATTTATACCCAAAGTATTGCAGCTTTTCAGTAACCTCTTTGTGATTGAATACAATTAGCTCCATATCTTTAGGTTCAACTTCAATTCTAGCGATTTCACCATGTGTGCGAACCCGAACTTGTTTAATACCAAATTGCTTAATATATGCTTCTGATTTTTCTACTTTCGTTAGCTTTTCTAACGTAATTTCCTCTCCATAGGCAATTCGTGATGATAAACAAGCAAGTGCGGGTTTGTCCCATGTTGGTAAATTCAAGCGCTTTGAAAGTTCGCGTATTTCTTCTTTATAAAGGTCAGCTTCTTGTAGTGGGCCACGGACACCATGTTCGTTTGCAGCTCTAACTCCTGGGCGATGTTCACTTAAATCATCGGCAATTAACCCATAGACAACATTGCGAAATCGTTTTTGTTCTAAAATCGGCATAATTTCTTGAAATAAGCCATTTTTACAATAATAACAACGATTCTGGTCATTCTTGGTATATCCTGGTATATTTAACTCTGATGTTTCAATAATTTCATGACGCGCTCCAATTTGTTTAGCAAACCGTTTCGCTTCTTCTAATTCACTTAAAGGGTATGTTTCAGAGTTTGCCGTTACCGCAAGAACTTTCTCAGGACCGAGTACATCTAAGGCTACCTTTAATAAAAGAGTACTATCAACCCCACCTGAATAAGCAACAACGACACTACCCATTTCTTTTAAAATTTCTTTTAATCGAACATAT
>SKOL01000222.1 GCA_007120055.1 Anaerobacillus sp. | reverse complement strand
GTTAATACACTAGCATAAATTATAACAATAGCGTCGACTTGTTTCAATTAAATTTAAAAATAGTGTAAAAAGGCGGGTGCTTTCACTCACTTCACCGTGACCTTCTGTCGAATCTCAGACGTTCGTTCGCAAAAATCCCTCGCCTCTTTACACACATAACTAGCATAACGTTGCGCTATTATCATTACCATGTAAAAGTCAGTGTTTTCCTTTCCAACAAACCAACTGTCCAACTTTTACAAACAAAAAAGACCGCCAAAAGCAGCCTTTATGTTAAAACACTAGCAACAGAATTAGTTATTTTAGTTAATATATTTGAAAATAGGTGATCTAAAGCATCAGAAAGCTTTACACCCATTTGCGAAAACAAATTAAACGTTTCAATTTGCTCAAGTTGTTGCTGCTTTTCTTGGAGGTCGTGACTAGTTATCTTATCATCTTCGTTTATAACTTCAGACGTTTCTACATCGTTATTTTTAATAATCGTAGCAGTGGAGTAGCTTTCATCACCAGTCATTTTAACGATATTATTACTAGCCATCTGAATCCCTACTAATATACCTAAAAATAGAACAGTAGTTATAAAAAAGCACTTTAAAAAGAACTTCGTCACAATCAACACCTCCATAGAAAAAATATCTCTAAGTTCAACTAACCAACCTTCCAACTTTTTCATACAAAACAAATCTGTTGTCATATTTACTTCGTTACTTTTTCAGCGCCCCAGTAAAAGTCACTAAATACTTCTGCAAAAACTTCTGCCGAGCGATACGCTTCCTCCAATGTATTATCTATGCCACCTATTTCTATTAAAACAGAATTTGGTGATAAATCTTGATTATACCGGCCGTTAGTCCCCGCTCCACCTTTTGAAATAACCCCTCTACTTAAACCAGGGTATTTTTGATCTAACAACTCATGCAGTTCTGCAGCTAACTGAAGATTCTTTTCGTAATTTTTATTATTTTCACCTATGACAAATAATGTTCTCGCGTACTCAACACCATTAATTTTAACTGTGGTTATATCTCTTGGTTGCGCATCTCGATGGACATCGAAAAAGAACTCTAAATCGTTATTTGAGTGGATGGCTTCTTGGACAATTTCTCTTGAAGCATCATAAGAACGACCATATAGCCAATCGCGGTTACTTAATATTGCTCCAATATCACTTTTATCAACATCTACACCGATGCCGCGTTTTTCTAACTCACGACCTAAACGATCACCGACAAGAGTAATATTCACAGACTGATGAAATGCTTCAGAAGGAGCTCTTGCATCTTTCAACTCTGGTAAAAATGATTCGCGACTATGGGAATGAACGATATGAACAACTTTACGTCCATCAGTTGAAACTGATGGTGTTACAGTCTCTTCCTCATCAATATCTTCTAATTTTTTTATACTTTCTTGTGTAGCTTCTCGTTCTGCCATCATTACTTCTAGTGGAGGAGCTGATTCGATAGGCATATTCGTAAAATCTGTTCCCTCACCAGCGACAACGATAGTTCCATCAAATAATGCAAACCCCGGTAATTCTCGCCCTAATAAACTTCTTGGGTCTTCTGGATTTAGACTTGTTGCTAATTCAAACACTAGCGATGAAACTTTAGGGGGATGACTTTCTTCAGGTAACACTTGTGTGAAATATGGGTTTTCAGTACTCATCATGTACACTAATGCATCACTTGATACGTACGAACTCCAAGCATGAACGGTTGTCGATGATAAGCCGTAGCCTGGTTCAAAAGCTGTTAACATTCCTGTAATAATGAATAATGCCATTATACCAACGATGACGAGTATCGCCATTCGCTTAAAACTTGTCCTATTTAACGAAACTGTAAAACCTTTAAATTTTCTTGGAGACATAATTTCACCCTTTCAAGCTTGTCTACATTATGTATATGACAGCAGTTGAAAGGGTAGAACTTTTTTCTTCAATGTAAAATGTATAATTAAAAATTTAAAATTATTATTGCAACGCTTCGTAGTTTAGATTGAAATTTCGAAATATACTTTATTAGACAATGCTGCGAAGGTGTACAAAAAAACAATTGTAAATTTTACATTTTTAATTATTTTTGATTTGGGTAGCACTCCGCAGTATAAATTGAAATTTCGATATATTTATTAGACAATGCTACGGAGCTGTACCAAAAAACAATTGTAAATTTTACATTTTAAATTATAAATTTTAGTGCGTGTACATCCCAACATTATCTTGGTCGACTTCGCCGTGTAAGGCTGCGTTTAATCCAGCGGCAATTACATTGGCCATGTCTTCAATAAAGACGTCTACTTCTTTTGGGGTCACCATTAAATTATGACCGAGTGGCGCTAACACTTCACGGATCAATTGTCTTTTTTCTTCCTCTTCCAAGCCACCCATCATACCAAAAATATTTTTTCTCGTATCTAGTTCTGGCATATCTTCATCTGTAAGCTCTCTTTTTTCTCCAAATGTCATACCCGCAGGTGTTAATGAACGTGACGGTTTATTTCCTTCACGCATTTCTCTTCCAAAATGTTTAAATACGTAATCAATCGTATCACTTGTAATTGAGACTGCATCAACAACGGTTGGAATTCCTACTGCGATTACTGGTATTCCTAAAGTATCTTTACTTAATTCCTTCCGTTTATTTCCTACTCCAGAGCCAGGGTGAATTCCAGAATCAGAAATTTGGATCGTCGTATTCACCCTTTCGATCGAGCGTGAAGCAAGTGCGTCAATTGCAATAACAAAATCAGGTTTCGTTTTTTCAATCACACCGTGTATTATATCGCTCGTTTCAATACCGGTAATCCCCATTACCCCAGGAGTAATTGCGCTAACTGGGCGAAATCCATCCGAAACTTGTTCTGGCTGTAATTCAAAAATATGTTTCGTAATTAATAAATTTTCAACGGCAATTGGACCTAGTGCATCAGGCGTTACATTCCAGTTTCCTAGACCTACAATAAGACAGCTAGCATCTTTACTTATTCCTAAGTGTTTTAAAAATTGATTAAATTCCTTTGCAAAAACACGCTCTACCTTTTCTTGAAGTTCTGTGTCCTTATTTCTGATTCCTTGTGTTTCAAACGTTAAATAGCTACCTTCTTTTTTTCCTAGCCTCTCTGCACCTTCTTTAGTAATCTCAACCGTTGTTATATGTACTCCTTCTTCATCACGTTCTTTTACAATAACTCCATTTAATGATTGTCGTTCTTTAGGTGCTTTTCTTTCTTCCCTTTCTTTAACCAGCTCATGAGCTTCAACTGCTAAATCAGTACGAATATTATATTTTTCTAAGTTAATTTCTTTAGTCATTTACAACACCCTCTTTGAACAATATTGTATTCAAATTGTTCCCAGTAGCTTATCCGACTATTCCTTTTTCATTCTGCTATTGCAATTAATCTCTAGTTTTGTTACAATGCAATGTGTTGTACTTATATATTCGCAATTATCCGGTTGCATCAAGGAGGTGAAAGGAATGCCAAATATTAAATCAGCTATCAAACGCG
>SKOL01000330.1 GCA_007120055.1 Anaerobacillus sp. | reverse complement strand
GGATGAACTCCGACGACATACCATATATCTATATATTGGATTGCGAAGTGATCGATTACTCGGTCAATGATCTCACTAGTGAGTTCATCGTCTTTTAAATTAGAGCAGTATTCATTTAATTCACGATAATACTGCTGTTCGATTCTTTCTTCCTCTTCTTTTTTACGCTGGATAGATAGCTTCTTTTGTTCTTTTAAATGTTGATAAAGCTCTTCTGCCTTTTGAGGTAGAGCTTTAAATTTTTTTACAAATTTTTTTTCGGCGTTTGATTTTTCGTTGCCATGGATGACAATTTCGTCTTTTTCAACGAACCAACTTGCTAGCTTTCGCTTATTTTTCAATAACAGAAGTTCGTCACCAAGGTTATTATATTTGAATGTGTAGTTGCGATATTGATTTTTGCCTTTACTCCTACATGTGTAATAAAAGCTTTCGACCATTGAATTGCTAATATTCATCACGTCACCTCATGTTTATTGTCTTTTTCCTTCATTAGGCAACATACATACGCTTAATATTTTCTGTTACGGTTAAGATGGTTCGAAGGAATTGCTTCAACTCTACCACTCGTCATTGAGAAACCATCTACAAGTGACGAACTATTGAAAACAGTGGCTTCGGAAAAGTGAAAGTGGAGAAGTATGGAGCAGAGGTTATTGAGATTATAAAGAAATACGTTTAGATGAAGTGGAGGCTCCCTGTACAACAAATACTGTAAAATTGTAGGTGTCATTATCAATTTGAATATGGGCTAATATTTATCGGTAGTTATGTAGACGCCGGTAAAGAAAATTTATTTCAAATATATTTTAAATATCGTCGTACATTCCGCATATAAATTAGTATTACATCTATGAGGGAGGACAACGATGATTAATAATGATAATTTTAAGTTAACTGAATTTAAAGTAAGTTATACACATAGTTGTGCTAATTGCGGTTGGTCAGCAGATAATAATACGCATTACGGAGATAATGGGTTAAAGTGTCCTTGTGGTAACTGGTTGTGCCCTACTTGTGCGAGTGGTAAAGTCTCTTGTGGTAAGTGTTATTATTAAAAAAGACCGCGAGTTAATCACGACCTAATCGCAACTTAAACGGAGCGAGCAAGCGATTAAATACCGAAGTCTTACCGCCTTTGAGGTCGGTAATCATATCGGTTAATTCATCACGATCGATAAGCTGTACTCGATTGGCTTTCGCTAGTTTCTTTGCTTGCTTCGTATAATATTGATTTGTAACTACCATAGCGTTATTAGCATGGTAATAAGGTATTGCAGCCACGGCTTGCTGAATAGCAGATATTCCAATATTAGAACTGTAACATTTCGCTTGTACTACTGTTTTTTTACCTTTACGCGTCAGAATTAAATCAGCCCCATAATCACCGCTACCCTGTGTAACCTTTGCGTCATATCCTTTAGCCTCAAATAACGGTTTTAAAAAATGTTCAAACTCGATACCGTCCATACAATCAACATCTACCATATTAGGATTTAACGATCTATTTCCAAAACTAAATTTATACGCGCTAAAACGATAAAGCAAATACGCGATTAATAGTAGGACAATAACAGTAAAAACATATGCTGAAACCTTCACAGTAGTTTCCGGATAAGCTAGTATTGTCGCAATACTAACAAAAGTAATTGCCGCAATATTGCTGTAGTTCTTTTCTTTGCGCTTCTTTTTAAATCTTTTTAACCTTTTAGCCACAAGCGAAAACTCCTTAATACATGATTTTTCCCAGTCCTTTATTTATGGTTAGTATTACCGGTTTACATGAAATAATTAGTAATGAGGGTTTCAAAATATAAGATATTGATCTTGATACTCAGTCGAACCTTATAGTTAATGTATAGAAGGTTGATGAAATTCATCATCATCGAAAGGCTGTTTTATTGCTAATAGCTCGTTGCAACGATCATTGAAATGATTATTAAGAATATTCATACCTGATTGGTTAATTTCTGAAATAATTATTATTTGGTCATCTTCATTTAGAAGAACAAACTTATCACATATTCTTCCAAGAACCCACTTAATTATGTTCCACATTCGGTAAGTAAGACTTGAATTTGTGTCTTGACTCAATACCATCTTTAAGATGTAATTTTCTGTTTTTTTCTTTAAAAAACCATGTGACTTAATATAATTTATGACATCTTGCATTATTGTTCTTTTTCTAATTTTCATAGCGTACTTGAGATATTCCTCATATTTATCTTTTGTAAATTTAAAAGTTTCAATTTTGGAAGGTTTAACTTTAATTTTAGATGCGATTTCTTCAGTAGTTAGATTTATCAAGAAACTATTAATTATGATGTACTTATCATTAAAATAAGATCGTGCTTTTCCATGAAATAGTTGTTTCAAAAGTTCCAAGTATCGTTCAGTGTCGTTGTTGAATACCTTTAAAATACAGTCAAAAGGTACATTAGGTTTATATTTTCTATAAAATTCATAGTTTTCATTGTAAGTAATTAAGCGAAAATTTTTAATGTCAATTTGTTCTATTACAGGCTTGCCCTCAAGACATTGAAAAAATGTATAATAGTTTATTAATCCGTCCCTGTTTTCTACAAGACTTGTTTTCATTAAAACTTCTGTTACTTGGGATGAAGTAATCTTGATGTCTAACATTATAATCCCCCCTTATTACAAAATATGTAATATCGGGATTGTCTTATAACATAATAGATTTTATAAATGAGAACAGTTTTAACCACTAGATAGTATGTGGTGGATCATTCCAACTAAAGGTTGGCCAGCATATGAGAAAGTGAAGTTCTGCTTTTATAAAGAAAATAAAACAACGGATACCATGCTTTTTTCAGGGATTCATATTGAAAAAGGTAGAACATCATCACTAAATTCAAAGGATCTGATGGATCATCGTTGGGCTTGGAATTCACTTGTTCAAAGTGAAACTTTAGCAGCACTTACAAGTTCACTCGTAAGGATCTCTGAGAAGTATATCCCTTTCATTCAACTAGATGCTCATATTACAAAGGATGACTACCATAGTATTCAATTTTCTTTCCAACCGAACGGTCAACTCACAAAGCAGCCGGCTAATAGGAATGAGGAATTATTTGAAGCAGTAATGGAGGAAACAACATTGGAAGATTTATTGACGAAATGTACATTAGATCCTACGTTGTCATATGTTTGGATTGACTTGTATATCGGTGTCAAGGTCGATTTAAAAGATTTTAATATAGGAGAAAAGGACGAGCGTATAATTTATTAAGATGTTTTAAAAGATTTAGAGCAGTTTGTTTTGATTTAAAAAGTAGAGGTGAAACGTAAATGGAGCCAGAAACGATAACCATTGAAGTCGATGAAGTGAAGTCGGGTAAAGTAAACATTATTTCTTTTTATCGAAAAGGTCAGTTGATTGATCGGCCGCCGTTACAGGCAAAATCGAAATCAGAGGATTATCACTACCATTACCACCACCATTTAGATGGTGATGATTTAGAGCGATTAAATGCACGATTTCCTACGATTTTCCCG
>SKOL01000603.1 GCA_007120055.1 Anaerobacillus sp. | reverse complement strand
GAAGCAACTGCACTAGCTAGGAAACTAAAAGAACCTTTAAGAGAATCTTTTTTGAACGTCGGTTTTCCTTATTTTCAAATTGAGACAAAGATTAAAGAGTCTAAAAAAGAATTTCAACAGTTTGTGCAGCAGAAACAAGAAGAAGATCATTCGAAAATGGTTGCTGCTATGATTGAAAAACAAAAACAAGAAAAAAGAGCTGAGAAAGTTGGACAATCAGGTGAAACTCTAACGATTGGTTATCAAATTAAAGATGATATTATTCCGATTGAAAATATTGTTGACGAAGAAAAGAAGGTTGCTATTCAAGGATATATTTTTGATGCGGAAACGAGAGAGTTAAGAAGTGGGCGAACCCTTTTAACGTTTAAAATTACTGATTATACCGATTCAATTTTAGTGAAAATATTTTCTAATGACAAAGAAGATGTAGCACTTCTCCAAGCTGTAAAAAAAGGAATTTGGGTAAAGGTTCGCGGAGGCATTCAACACGATACGTTTGTACGCGACTTAGTGATGATTGCAAAAGATATTAATGAAGTTAAACCCGTTGAAAAACAAGACTTAGCACCAGAAGATGAAAAACGAGTTGAATTACATTTGCATACTCCAATGAGTCAGATGGATGCGGTCACTTCACCTAGTCGCCTAGTAGAACAAGCGAGTAAATGGGGTCATAAAGCGATTGCCATTACAGACCATGGAGTTGTACAATCTTATCCAGAGGCTTATGGGGCTGGGAAAAAACATGACATTAAAATTTTATTCGGTTTAGAAGCGAACTTAGTCGATGACGGAGTGCCGATTGCTTACAACACTCAAAAAAGATCATTAAAAGAAGAGACGTATATTGTCTTTGATGTTGAGACAACAGGGTTATCTGCTGTTTATAATACAATTATTGAACTTGCTGCGGTCAAAGTAAAAGAAGGAGAAATTATTGATCGTTTTGAATCGTTTGCAAATCCCCATGAAAAGTTAACAAACACAATTATCGATTTAACAGGTATTACCGACGATATGCTTGTTGATGCTCCTGAAATTGATGATGTGTTAAAAGATTTTAGAGAATGGATTGGGGACGATGTTTTAGTCGCTCACAATGCTAGCTTTGATATGGGGTTTATTAATGCAGGGTTTCGTAAAATTGGTTTTAATGATTGTTCTAACCCCGTCATTGATACGTTAGAGTTAGCGAGGTTTTTATATCCACAATTAAAAAACCATCGATTAAACAACCTTTGTAAAAAATTCGATATTGAATTAGTTAGTCATCACCGTGCGATATACGATGCTGAGGCGACTGGTTATTTATTATGGAAGTTAGTAAAAGATTGCCTTGAGCGTGATATAGAGTTTCATGATCAATTGAATGATAACATGGGAAAAGGTGACTTTCATCGCTTAAGACCATCTCATTGCATTTTAATTGCCAAAGATCAAATCGGCTTGAAAAACTTATATAAACTTGTGTCATATTCTCATCTTGAGTTTTTCCACCGTACACCGCGAATTCCAAAATCCTTATTACAAAAATATCGTGAAGGAATTATTGTCGGTTCTGGTTGCGACAAAGGGGAAGTTTTTGAAGGGATGATGCAAAAATCGAGTGATGAAGTAGAAGAGGTTGCTAAATTTTATGACTACCTTGAACTTCAACCCCCTTCTAATTATTATCATTTGATTGAAAAAGAGCTAATTCGTGACGAATTAGAATTAAAAGATATCATGACAAAGATTGTTGCGTTAGGAGAGAAATTAGACAAGCCGGTCGTTGCGACAGGGAATGTTCATTATTTAAATGAAAACGACTGGATTTATCGCAAAATATTAATAGCTAGTCAAGGCGGAGCTAATCCGCTAAATAAACAAACGTTACCACAAGTTCATTTTCGAACGACAGATGAAATGATAGGATGTTTTCAATTTTTAGGCGAAGAAAAGGCAAAGGAAATTGTCGTAAGTAATACGCAAAAAATCGCCGATCAAGTGGAGGAGATTAAGCCGATTCCTGACGATCTTTATACACCGAAAATCGAAGGTGCTGATGAAGAAATCAGAAAGATGAGCTACGGTATGGCTAAAAGCATATATGGCGACCCCCTTCCTGAAATAGTTGAAGCTAGAATAGAAAAAGAATTGAAGAGTATTATTGGTCACGGATTTGCGGTTATTTATTTAATTTCTCATAAACTTGTAAAAAAATCTTTAGATGATGGCTACTTAGTCGGATCGCGTGGTTCTGTCGGTTCATCACTTGTTGCTACATTAACTGAAATTACAGAGGTGAATCCACTACCACCACATTACGTTTGTCCAAACTGTCATCATTCACAGTTTTTTGACGATGGATCTGTTGGTTCTGGATTTGATTTACCTGATAAGGATTGTACGGAATGTGGGACAAAGTATGTAAAAGATGGTCATGACATTCCGTTTGAAACGTTCCTAGGCTTTAAAGGGGATAAAGTACCTGATATCGACCTTAACTTTTCTGGTGCTTATCAATCTCGAGCTCATAATTATACGAAAGAGTTATTCGGTGTTGATAATGTATATAAAGCCGGAACCATTGGAACAGTTGCCGAAAAGACCGCATATGGTTACGTGAAAGGTTATCAAAATGACAACGATTTTCAAATGAGAGGTGCTGAAATAGATCGACTCGTCTCAGGTTGTACCGGTGTAAAGAGGACAACTGGGCAGCATCCAGGTGGTATTATCGTTGTACCTGATTACATGGAAGTATACGATTTCACCCCAATTCAATTCCCAGCCGACGATAGAGAGGCAGAGTGGAAAACAACACACTTTGATTTTCACTCTATTCACGACAATATTTTAAAGCTTGATATTTTAGGGCATGATGATCCGACCGTAATTCGGATGTTACAAGATTTAAGTGGCATAGATCCGAAGACCATTCCAACGGATGACCCTGAAGTATTTAAATTATTTAGTGGAACGGAATCTCTAGGGGTTACAGAAGAGCAAATTATGTGTAAAACAGGTACTTATGGTATTCCGGAGTTTGGAACAAGATTTGTTAGACAAATGCTCGAGGAAACGAAACCGTCAACTTTTAGTGAACTCGTCCAAATCTCTGGATTGTCTCACGGAACAGATGTATGGCTGAACAATGCCAATGAACTTATTTATAATGGGACGTGCGAGCTGAAAGATGTTATCGGCTGTCGTGATGACATTATGGTTTATTTGATTTATAAAGGTTTAGAGCACTCATTAGCTTTTAAAATTATGGAAAGTGTCCGAAAAGGGAAAGGGTTAAGTGAAGAGTGGATTGAGGAAATGAAGAAAAACAATGTACCTGATTGGTATATTGGATCTTGTTTGAAAATTAAATATATGTTCCCAAAAGCCCATGCCGCGGCTTATGTATTAATGGCAGTGAGAATCGCCTATTTTAAAGTCCACCATCCAATTTTATTTTATGCTGCATACTTCACGGTTAGAGCGGATGACTTTGATTTAGATACGATGATTCGAGGTTCAGCCTCGATCCGTGCTAAAATTGAAGAAATTAATGAAAAAGGTTTAGATGCATCACCAAAAGAAAAGAGTGTTTTGACTGTATTAGAGTTAGCAATTGAAATGTGTGAAAGAGGGTTCTCATTTAAAAAGGTTGATTTGTATCGTTCAAGTGCTACTGAATTCCTCGTAGAAGAAGATACATTAATTCCTCCTTTTAATGCGATGACAGGCGTTGGTACGAACGCATCGCTCAACATTGTCAAAGCCAGGGAGCATGGGGAATTTTTATCAAAAGAGGATTTGCAACAAAAGAGTAAAATTACGAAAACAGTTTTAGAAAACCTCGATGAGCATGGGTGTCTTGAGGGGCTACCAGATTCAAATCAACTTTCATTATTTTAATGAAATGAAGCATAGTCACGACCCAACTTGCATAATTTTAGGGGTTATGTTATATTTTTGAGGTAATACTTATAATAGTTACGCGCAAAAAGAGTGGGGAAACCCACTCTTTCGTTTTACTAAAAAAGCTTATGTGATGTTGCATAGTCTACCAAAAGCTAGTAAGTAAAATGAATGAAAGCTTGTAAAGTTGCGTATTTCTTGTATATAGATGTCTTTTGTTTTGGGCATAATAGATCATAAAGCTATTGATATATAATATTCTCTACATACAAGTAATTAACTTAATCTAGGATACAATTTGAAAGCAGGCGCATACGCTTTTCTAGTATGAAATTATTATTTTTTGAACTTGGAAAGCTGTCTAGCTCAAGCGCCTAGCTTCTCGAGCGTTTCGGTCCATCAAAATTTGCCTATTCAGGGAGTATCTCAGAGAGGAGGCAAAACGTTGCTGGTCCTCCAACGCTTGTCGAAGCTAACCAGGCGCATACGCTTTTCTAGTAAGGAGGGGTTTTTGTGAGTAAGAAAGTGACTACCACTGTAGAAGATCTTGTGACACCTATATTAACTGAATTACAACTCGAGCTTGTGGATGTTGAATTTAAGAAAGAAGGGAAGAACTGGTTCCTTCGTGTGTTTATTGACTCTGATACAGGAGTAGACATAGAAGACTGTGGTATTGTAAGTGAACGTTTGAGCGAGCTTTTAGATGAGCACGATCCAATCCCGCAAGCATATTTTTTGGAAGTTTCATCACCAGGTGCTGAACGCCCATTAAAAAAACAAAAAGATATAGAAAAAGCGCTAGGAAAAAATGTTTATGTGACTACATATGAACCAATTGACGGTGAAAAAGCATTTGAAGGCAAGCTTGTAACCTTTGATGGTCAGCAGTTGATAATTGCAACAAAGCAAAAAACTAGAACTGTTGAAGTAACTATTCCATATGAAAAAGTAGCAAGCGCAAGATTAGCTGTAGTTTTCTAATCGTACGAGAATGTACAAGGTGAAAATTTAATGCTCTATATATCTAAATAATGAAAGCTTTAAAAACGTGCTTTCGTTTTTCTAAATTGAAAGGGGGAGAAAAGATCCATGAATAGTGACTTTATGGATGCATTAACGACGTTAGAAAAAGAAAAAGGAATTAGTAAGGAAATAATTATTGAAGCTATTGAAGCAGCTTTAATTTCTGGTTATAAACGTAACTTTAATCAAGCGCAAAATGTCCGGGTGGACATTAACCGTGAGAATGGTAGTATTCGTGTTTTTGCGAGAAAGCAAGTAGTGGAAGAAGTGTTTGATGCAAGACTAGAAATTTCTGAAGAGGCTGCAAAGGCAATTAACCCACAATATGAAGTGGATGATATTGTAGAAATTGAAGTAACACCGAAAGATTTCGGGCGCATTGCCGCACAAACTGCTAAACAAGTAGTAACGCAGCGAGTTCGCGAAGCTGAAAGAGGAATTATTTATTCTGATTTCATTGATCGTGAAGAAGATATTATGACGGGAATTGTTCAACGACAAGATAGTCGTTTTATTTATGTGGATTTAGGGAAAGTGGAAGCATTACTTCCGTTAAGTGAGCAAATGCCAAACGAAACATATAAGCATAACGATCGTATTAAAGCCTACATAACTAAGGTTGAGAAAACGACAAAAGGTCCTCAAATTTTAATTTCTAGAACCCACCCTGGCTTACTAAAACGACTATTCGAATTAGAAGTCCCAGAAATCTTTGATGGTACTGTTGAATTAATGTCAGTAGCTAGAGAAGCCGGTGATCGTTCAAAGATCTCTGTACACGCTCCGAATCCGGAAGTTGATCCTGTAGGTTCTTGTGTAGGTCCAAAAGGGCAGCGAGTTCAAACGATTGTAAATGAGCTTAAAGGAGAAAAAATTGATATTGTTCGCTGGTCAGAAGATCCAGTTGAATATGTAGCTAATGCTTTAAGCCCTGCAAAAGTTGTTCAAGTAAAAGTTGATGAAGAGGAAAAAATGACACAAGTCATCGTGCCAGACTATCAATTATCTTTAGCGATTGGTAAAAGAGGACAAAATGCAAGGCTAGCGGCTAAATTAACAGGTTGGAAAATTGATATAAAGAGCCAATCAGAAGCGGAGAGCTTAGGCTTATACAATCCGAATGAAAATGATGTAGTAGGCTATGAAGAAGAGACAGTAAATGAGGATCCTATCCTTAATGAAGAAAGACATGATGAGTTAGAACAATAAAGGAGTGGAGAAAGTATGAAAAAGCGAAAAGTTCCACTTCGTAAATGTGTAGTTACAAATGAAATGAAGCCGAAAAAAGAGTTGGTTAGAATTGTGCGTACACCTGAGGGCGAAGTGGTGATTGATTTTACTGGCAAAAAATCCGGAAGAGGAGCTTATGTGAGTAATAGTCAGGAATGCTTCCTTGAGGCGAAAAAAAGAGATGTTTTCTCTAAGCACTTAAATGTTAAAGTAAGCTCTGAAATTTACGACCAACTAATTAAAGATCGAACTGAAGGAGACTTTTAATGAAACAACCACAATGGTTTTCTTTGCTAGGGCTTGCTGCAAGAGCTAGGAAGCTAGTAACTGGGGAAGAACTTGTTGTTAAAGACATTCGTAAAAAGAACGTACATCTTGTTATTGTAGCTAATGACGCTTCAGATTTAACGAAAAAAAAGTTACAAGACAAGTGTAAATTTTATAATGTTACTCTTAAGTTTGTGGCTGATCGGCAAGAACTTGGTATGGCCATTGGGAAACATGAAAGAGTGGTTATTGGCGTAACCGACCAAGGGTTTGCACAAAAGCTCCTTTCAATTTTATAAAAAAGCTTTTGAAAAGCGGATGAACAAGTTGAGGTTCATAAGGGAGGAAAGCAAATGAGGAAGATGCGAGTATATGAATATGCAAAAGAAAAAAACTTATCAAGTAAAGAAATTATTGAAAAACTAAAAGCGATGAACGTTGAGGTAACTAACCATATGTCTGTTATTACAGAAGATACGATAAAACAACTAGAAGGAACACCAAAAGAGGCTCCAAAACAGGTAAAACAAAAACCTGTGCAAACAGCTCCAAAGGCTAATGATTCTAAGAAAAATAATGCACAACAAAAGCCAACCACAAAAAACAATCAAGGTGGAGCAGGAAATTTCAACCAAAAGAAAAATGACAAAAAACGTAACAAAAACAAAAATAAAAATAATAACCATAAGCCACAAGTAGAAGTAAAGAAAGAAGTTAAAGAACTTCCTTCGAAAATTACATTTTCTGGTTCAATTACGGTAGGAGACCTTGCAAAGAAACTTAACAAAGAGCCATCAGAGCTTATAAAGAAGTTAATGTTTTTAGGGGTTATGGCTACTATAAACCAAGAATTAGATAAAGATTCTATAGAGTTGATTGCCAGTGACTACGGAGTTGAAGTAGAGGAAGAGATCATTTTAGAAACTACTGATTTCGAAAGATATGAGGAAGCTGATGATCCAAAAGACCTTCAAGAAAGACCACCAGTTGTGACAATTATGGGTCACGTTGACCATGGTAAAACGACGCTGCTTGATTCGATTCGTCACACGAAAGTAACTGCTGGTGAAGCTGGGGGAATTACACAGCACATCGGTGCTTATCAAGTAGAAGAGGCTGGTAAGAAAATTACATTTTTAGATACACCAGGCCATGCCGCATTTACGACGATGCGTGCTCGTGGTGCTCAAGTAACGGATATTACCATTCTTGTTGTTGCTGCCGATGATGGAGTTATGCCGCAAACGGTTGAAGCGATTAATCATGCTAAAGCAGCAGAAGTCCCGATTATCGTTGCCGTCAACAAAATGGATAAAGAAGGTGCGAATCCAGATCGAGTGATGCAGGAGTTAACAGAACACGGTTTAGTTCCTGAAGCATGGGGTGGAGATACAATTTTCGTATCGGTTTCTGCATTAAAGGGTGAAGGCATCGACGAACTATTAGAGATGATCTTACTAGTTGCTGAAGTCGAAGAATATAAAGCGAACCCTAAAGCTTTTGCAAGAGGAACTGTTGTTGAAGCGGAGCTTGATAAAGGTCGAGGAGCAGTAGCTACATTACTAGTTCAATCCGGATCGCTTCATGTAGGTGACCCAATTGTTGTTGGTAATACTTTTGGTCGAGTTCGAGCAATGGTCAATGACTTAGGGCGACGTGTGAAAGTTGCTGGACCTTCTGCTCCTGTAGAAATTACAGGTCTTAGTGACGTTCCACAGGCAGGTGACCAATTTTTAGTATTTAAAGATGAAAAGACAGCTCGCTCTGTTGGGGAAGCTCGTGCAACGAAGCAACGTGAAGCTGAGCGTTCTGAAACAAGTAGAGTTAGTTTAGATGATCTGTTTAATCAAATTCAGCAAGGTGAGATTAAAGAGATTAATGTCATTATTAAAGCTGACGTTCAAGGTTCTGTTGAAGCGATGCGTGGTTCATTAGAAAAAATTGATGTTGAAGGTGTGAAGGTAAATATTATTCACACAGGTGTAGGTGCGATTACAGAATCTGATATTATTTTAGCGAGTGCTTCAAATGCGATAGTGATTGGCTTTAATGTTCGCCCAGATGTCAATGCGAAACGAACAGCAGATAGCGAAAAAGTAGATATTCGTCTTCACCGCGTTATTTATAATGCCATTGATGAAATCGAAGCAGCTATGAAAGGGATGCTTGATCCAGAATTTGAAGAAAAAGTGATCGGGCAAGTTGAAGTTCGTACAACGTTTAAAGTATCTAAAGTAGGTACAATTGCAGGGTGTTACGTTACTGAAGGAAAAGTTACTCGTGACTCTACAGTTCGTTTAATTCGTGATGGCGTTGTTATTTATGAAGGTTCGATTGGTGCTCTTAAGCGCTTTAAAGATGACGTTAAAGAAGTCGCAACTAACTATGAGTGTGGAATAACACTTGAGAAATTTAATGACATCAAAGAGGGCGATATTATTGAAGCGTACGTAATGGAGGAGATTGCACGTTAATGATTGGCTCTGTATCATGTGAATGTTTAATTTACGATGCACAGTCCCTTAAGGGTAAACGGTCAGTTATTAAAAGTATAATAACTCGGTTAAAGCAAAGACTAAATGTATCAGTTTCAGAAGTAGGCTATCAAGATTTATGGCAACGAACGGAAATTTGTATCGTTACTGTCGCAAGTGATCGTGTTGTTGCTGAAAAAGAGCTATACAAGGCATTAGCTTTAATCGATTCAACACCAGAAATTGAACGAACTATTACAAACTTTGAGTGGTTTTAAATTTAATAAAGCTTTAAATTTTAAACTTTGAATGCTGTCTAGCTACAGCGCCTAGGAGCTCGGTCATTTCAGTCCTTTCGCTCGTGACCAAGGCGCTTCCGCTTTTCTTATGAGGTGATATTATGAGTGTTCGTCCAAATAGAGTGGCTGAACAAATAAAAAAAGAAATGACTGAAATTTTACAAAGAGATTTAAAAGATCCTCGAATTGGCTTTGTTACCGTTACGGGAGTTGATGTAACGGGTGACCTACAACAAGCTACAGTATATATTACTGTACTCGGAAGTGATGAGCAAAAAGAGTCAACATTACAAGGACTCTCAAAAGCAACTGGATTTATTCGTTCTGAAATAGGTAAAAGAGTAAGGTTAAGAAAAACACCAGAACTTCTTTTTAAGTTTGACGAGTCAATCGAGTATGGTAATAAAATTGCTTCACTTCTAGGAGAGATCAACCGTCAAGAAGATAAATAACGAAAACTTGGCAAAGGAAGGGGGATAGTATTCTGCTATCCCCTCTTTTCTTTGTATTAATAACAGAATTATAAAATGATATTAGGTCAATAGTAATTATGAAATTCACTCACATCAATGAATTTCATAATTCATTATTGTCGTCACTAAGATCAATATATAGTTGCGTCAAAACCGTTCGCAAACTATATATTGTTTAGTGTGACTCGTTTTAGGTAATTATGAAATTCACTCACATAGCTGTTTACTCAACTTTTCTAAATAAATATAAAGTGGTGATACAAATGGAATTACAAGGTATTTTACCTTTGAATAAGCCGAAAGGAATGACCTCACATGATTGTGTTGCCAAGTTAAGAGGAATTTTAAAAACTCGCAAAATTGGTCATACTGGAACGCTAGACCCAGAAGTTACTGGAGTTTTACCAATTTGTATAGGGAAAGCAACGAAAGTAGCACAATATATGTCTGATTATTCGAAAACATATGAATGTGAAGTTACGATTGGATTTTCTACGACAACAGAAGATTTCACTGGAGAAATCATTGATGAAAAACCTGTAAAAGAACTTGTGACAATGAAACAATTAAAGGAAGTCGTAAATTCATTTGTTGGTGAAATCGAGCAAATTCCTCCGATGTATTCTGCGGTCAAGGTAAATGGGAAAAAACTATACGAGTATGCACGCCTCGGGCAAGTAGTCGAGCGCCCTAGTCGTCGTGTCGTCATACATAATTTGACTATCCTTACGGAGCCAGAGTTGTTCGATGGAAATAAGTTAAAGTTTTCATTTAGAGTCCATTGTAGTAAAGGAACTTATGTGCGTACATTAGCTGTCGATATTGGCAAACAATTAGGCTACCCATCTCATATGTCAGCTCTAGTACGAACAGCTTCTGGACCTTTTACATTAAAAGAGTGTATAACATTTGAACAAATAGAGTCTATGTTTAAAGTAGGGGAATTACAACAAAAACTTTTTAATTTTGAAGATGCACTATCATTTTTAAAACATATTGAAGTGAATGATAATCTCGCTTTTAAAATTTCAAATGGAGCAGTATTACCATTTCCGGAGGGGATAGCTGAAAATCGTTTTACCGTTTATAATAAGAATGGAGAATGTTTAGCGATCTATCAAAAGCACCCAACAAAAGCGGGGCTAATGAAACCAGAAAAGGTTTTCTGAGCAACGAACAAGAAGAATGTAGGCCGGCGCCTTGCGCTTTTCTTAAAAGACTAAGGAAGCATGTATTGAATTTGGAAAGTTGTCTAGCTCCAGGCGCCAAGTCCTTCGAGCGTTTCGATCCATCGATGTTTATCTACTCGGAGGTGCTTCTCAAGAGGAGATAAACCGTCGCTGGCTCTCCAATTCTTTTCAGGACTTCCCAAGACGCCTTGCGCTTTTCTTATAATAATTTAGATTGAGGTGGAAACGTTGGAAACGATAATGCTGTCACACCCTCATCAGCTGAAAAAAGAAACGATCAAACCGACAGTTATTGCATTAGGATTTTTTGATGGAGTCCATTTAGGACATGAAAAGGTTATATTAACAGCGAAAAAGTTGGCTAAAGAAAAACAAATGCAATGTGCAGTTATGACTTTTAATCCACACCCAAAAGAAGTGCTGCGTACAAGAAAAGAAAAAATGAACTATTTAAGTCCATTACCTGAAAAGATTAAATTAATCGAACAGTTAGACGTCGATGTTCTATATATAGTAGATTTTACGTTACCGTTTGCTAATTTAACACCACAACAGTTTGTCGATGATTACTTAATTGGTTTAAATGTGAAGCATGTTGTTGCAGGTTTTGATTATTCTTACGGGAAATTAGGAAAAGGGACTATGGAGACATTACCTTTTCACTCGAGGAATGAATTTACACAAACGACAATTTCAAAAGTAGAGAAAAGTTTAGAGAAAATAAGTTCTACTCACATTCGCAATCTTCTAGCTGCCGGTGAAGTATCGCAAATACGTGAATTTTTAGGAAGATATTATGAAGTCGTTGGAGAAGTTGTTCATGGTGAGAAAAGAGGAAGGGAAATTGGCTTCCCGACAGCAAATATAAAGTCAGAAGGGTTCTTACTACCGAAAGAAGGAGTTTATGCTACTTTAGTAAAAATAAACGGTAGGACGTATGAAGGAGTATGTAATATTGGCTATAAACCTACCTTTCATGGAGATGGTAGCGCTACACTTGCTGTAGAAATTCACCTATTTAATTTTGTTGACAACATTTACGGTGAAAGTGTAACGGTTCAATGGATTGAACGTATTAGAAGCGAAAAGAAGTTTAGTTCGATCGAGCAATTAATTGAGCAAATTCAAAAGGATAAACAAGAAGCACAACAAATTTTAAATAAATTAAACTTGTGTTCTTGCAATTTATAGCGAAACCATGTATTCTTATTAATGTACGTTTGTACAAAACCGTTACTTGGCAAAATCGAATCACCGACGTTTGCTAGGTAATAGGGGATAATATAAAGGAGGTGAATTAGGATGGCATTATCGCAAGAGCGTAAAAATGAACTTATTGAAACGTTTAAAGTGCACGATACTGACACTGGTTCTCCAGAGGTACAGATCGCTATCCTAACGGAGCAAATCAATACGTTAAACGATCATTTACGTACACACAAGAAGGATCATCACTCACGTCGTGGTCTTTTAAAAATGGTTGGTCAACGTCGTAACTTACTTACGTACTTACGTAACAAAGACGTTACACGTTACCGTAACCTAGTTGATAAGCTCGGTTTACGCCGATAGTAGGAAAAAAGCGGGATTCGTCTCGCTTTTTTGTTAGATTTATTTACTGGAAAATATTATTAATTAAGTGGATTTTATAATATCAATAAACTAGCCACATTAAGAGTTACATCTAGTTGAGGACGATTTAACTCAACTAGATGTAGCGTTCTAGTGGTGCCAAATAACGATTATGAAATTCATTAAAATATCGTATTTTAATTTGTTTGTTAAAATACTTTTTAATTTACATATTTAAGGAAATAATAAGTGTATAGT
>SKOL01000368.1 GCA_007120055.1 Anaerobacillus sp. | reverse complement strand
CCATGCACCAATACCGCGTGATGCATGGACTAAGGAAACTATTGCATTGATGTAATAACAATTTATAAATTTTTTATATAATAAGATGATTTTCCGTGTCCTATCAGTTTATAATTCTTCGCCAAGGTCTCCTGTAGAACTCTTTTTGACATCACTACTCTACACCAATCATTAATAGCTGCAGTAGTTATTTTTTTATCAGGAAAAAGAAGTGCATACTCTTCTGTACTTCTCAATACAGCTTGTTCAATACCTTCCGCAAAGCCACAATTACTACAAGTCATGATCTTAGTTGTTACTTGCTCGGTTAATATAGACTTACACGATCGACAAATTATCCCTTTTTCAATTTCTTCATACTCATATACCGGTAACCGGCTATAAGGAGATTCCTCCAAGTGTAGTGAAAGCAACTTTTCTGCTAATTTGAAGTCACGGTGTTTTAACCTAAAGCCTTCCGCTTCTTTATTTAATTTGCTTATAAGACGGTTGCGTTGCGTTGGAAAAATAATAGGTGAGTTCATTGGGGTTTCATAAAGATAAAATTCGGGATTTACAAAAACTAAACTAGCTTCAAAATAATAATTAATTTTATGATATTGGAATAATTGCCTTAGTAAGGATGCAGTACGTTGAAGTTGAATAAGAGGGTTTTTTATTTCTTTTTTCGCTAAAGTATACCATTTATTCCCACCTATATAGTAGTCTCCTTCATGATTTTTCACATCGATAAGATAAATTCTTTCAGGTGAAATAAGTAAAGAGTCGATTTGGAAATGGGAGTTATTAATTTCAAATGTTAAATCACTTAAAAATATCAATTTGCCAGTAATAGGCTTAAGCCATTCATCAAAAATTAGCTCACCTGCATACCCGCTTTCGAGGTTTCGGTAATAATACTTATCTTTTGAAGATAAGGCGTTTCTAAAAAATAAGTGTCTAAAAAGCAGCAATTCTTTACTTTCCTTTCTATGTTTAAGAAACATATCTTCACTCCTTAGTTTCTTAATATTTTTTTACTTCCATTAACCTGTTCTCGTAAAGTTATTTTCAGCATTCACTCTCCTTATTCTAATTCTTAGTTATAAATTTTAGAATATTCAATCACGTTGTGCAACCCTCTTCACAACAAAAAATCACTTACATAGCCATCTACTCAAGTTTTGTTGCACTAGTTACTTAAAATATCATTTAATCGTTTATATGAAAGTGGAAAAGCTGAAAGCCTTCCAATAAAACATTATGTACTAAAGAAAAAGCGTATTGAGAATTATATTAAGCAAACAGCTTTCCTTACATTACGATCCCCCTCATTGTACGAAAACCTATTCCTATGCTATAGTAACCTTTGATAAAGGCTGTTTTCGCAAAGATTGTTGTTTTTCAGATTAAGCAGCATACGCATTGCACAAGGTTTTGGGGGGCATCTTTTCTAACAATAATTATAAACATAGGATTTTGATTCAATAGCCACAAAGTTTACGAAAAGAGCCTTGATAAAAAGACAATAGGTGGTGATCAGAGAAGTGGAGAAGCTTAAGGAAAAATTGGCAGTTTTACCAGACCAGCCGGGCTGTTATTTAATGAAAGACCGGCAAGGGACCATTATTTATGTGGGAAAAGCTAAAGTGTTAAAAAATCGAGTCCGTTCTTACTTTACTGGTTCACATGACGGTAAAACGCAGCGCTTAGTGAGTGAGATTGAGGATTTTGAATATATCATTACATCATCTAATTTAGAAGCGTTAATTTTAGAATTAAACTTAATCAAAAAATATGACCCGAAGTATAATGTCATGCTCAGGGATGATAAAAGCTATCCTTACTTAAAAATAACTGCTGAAGACCAACCACGACTGATCACGACCCGTAAAGTTAAGAAAGATAAAGGGAAGTATTTCGGTCCGTATCCAAATGCTGGGGCAGCAAATGAAACAAAAAAACTCCTTGATCGGCTTTATCCGTTAAGGAAATGTGCCACGCTTCCTGATCGTGTCTGCCTATACTATCATATTAATCAATGTTTAGCGCCGTGCGTTTATGAGGTGTCTAGTGAACAAAATAAATCAATGATAGAAGAGATTACCCGCTTTTTAAATGGTGGTCATAAAGTAATTAAGAAAGATTTAATGGCCAAAATGGAAAAAGCTGCTGAAGAGCTCGAATTTGAAAGAGCAAAAGAATATCGTGATCAAATTCAACATATCGAAGCCGTAATGGAAAAACAAAAAATTACGATTGCTGACGAGATTGATCGTGATGTATTTGGTTTTGCCTATGATAAAGGTTGGATGTGTGTGCAAGTCTTTTTTATCCGTCAAGGAAAACTTATTGAGCGAGACGTTTCTATTTTTCCTTTTTATCAAGAAGCTGGGGAAGAGTTTCTGACATTTTTAGGACAGTTTTATAGCCACAAAGATCATATCAAACCGAAAGAAATTTTTCTTCCAAACTCAGTAGATAAGGAACTAGCTAGTGCTTTCATTCAAGTAAAAATCCTCCATCCGCAACGTGGGCAAAAGAAAGAGTTAGTAGAGCTAGCGAATAAAAATGCTGAAGCCGCTCTCAATGAAAAGTTTGCGCTCATTGAACGTGATGAAGCAAAAACGATAATAGCAGTTGAAAATTTAGGTAAAGCATTAAACATTCCTACCCCTCATGTTATCGAATCATTTGATAACTCGAATATACAAGGTGTTGATCCGGTATCAGCAATGGTTTCATTCGTTGATGGAAAACCGAATCGCAAAGGGTACCGAAAATATAAAGTACGAACAGTTCAAGGCCCTGATGATTATGAATCTATGCGAGAAGTGATTAGAAGGCGTTATTTAAGACAACTGAAAGAGGGACTTCCGTTGCCTGATTTAATTGTTATTGATGGAGGCAAAGGGCAAATTTCAGCTGCTCAAAGTGTTATTGAAGATGAACTAGGTCTATCGATACGAGTTTGCGGCTTAGCCAAAGATGAAAAGCACCGCACATCTCAATTATTAATCGGTGATCCCCCGGAGATCGTCCCTTTAAAACGAGACAGTCAGGAGTTTTATTTATTGCAAAGAATTCAAGATGAAGTTCACCGTTTTGCGATTACCTTCCACCGACAAATTCGTAGCAAAAGCCTTTTTACTTCAGTGTTAGACGACATTGAAGGAATTGGAGAAAAACGAAAACGAACACTGTTAAAACATTTCGGATCGGTGAAAAAAATGAAAGAAGCAAGCTTTGAAGAGTTTCGAGATATCGGTATTCCAGAAAAAGCAGCGAAAGCTTTAGTGGAAAAATTGAAGGAGTAGTTTTGAGTTTTGAATTATGAGTGTTGAGTTTTGAGTTAGTGTTTGTAGTGCTTCGTAGTTTTTTCAAAATAATAAAAACTCCCAACTCTAATTCCAAAGTTTACCATTGAATTTCAAATGAGTTTCTGTTAAACTCTAAAATAATTAAATATCCAATACTTCAGTAGAAGTGGTGGTAGAGGTGCAAAGACCATGAGTATGTTTTCTGAGGACGATGAGGTCCAGT
>SKOL01000669.1 GCA_007120055.1 Anaerobacillus sp. | reverse complement strand
GCTAACAAATCATCTCTTGGATTTAATCTTTCTTGCTTCCATTGTACCAGTAATTTAGGAATTTCTACAAAGTGAAATTCCATATCGTTAGTTAGTTGGAAAGCGTCCTTATCTTCATATAAATGAAACGTCGTATGAAACTTTTTTGTTTCTTTACGAAACAAATTAAAATTTACAATATTTATCATGATCACTGGTCTTAAATTTATGTAACCTTGTCCTTTTTGAAGCTGATCACTAAAAACTCTTGCCCAATAATATATACTCCTTTTAACCAAATTGTATTTATTATTAAACTGAATTTCTATATTAATTAGTTCATCATTCGTGGTTCGTGCTAATATATCTAGTCTCGATTCCTTATCTTCAAGATGTTCTTTGCTCAAAAGAGTGTTTTCAAATTGGACGTCTGAAATTTTTTCTCGATCGGAGCGGCCTAACATTGCATTTAAAAACTCAATAGTAATTCTTTTATTTTTAGCATTGCCAAATAACTGCTTAAACGCATAATCAATTTTTAGATCCATTAATTCATGAATATTCATTATTAATCACCTTTCTTTTTGCTAAAATGAGTAAAGTAAATAAACCTAGCTCAATTTGATATTTTGAACTAAGTCTTTTGCAGATTGATAAGATTGCACTTAATTGCTGTGTACGAAAGTTTGTGACATTACTAAGAGGTTAATAATGAGTTCTTTACCGAGGGATATACAACGTTGATATTTATAAAAAGTTGTAACTAGTTCGTGTTTTTATAATTCCCCTCCATTCCATCTAATTTTTATTCTGTAAGACTATTATAACAAATTCCTCCGAAGAAGAAAACATACGTTCGTTTTTTTTAAAAGAAATGGCCATAAATTTAATTTACAGCCAGGAATAGTTATTTTTATTAATGACACAAAATTTACGGTATCAGAGACCTACATAACCAGTTTCTTCAATGATATATTGTCCTTGTGGCGATAAAATCCATTCGATGAAGGCATCAATATTTGGATTATCACTTCCAGCGGTGATTGCGTAAAACTCTGCTGCCAACGGATATTCACCTGTTCGAATCGTTTCCACACTAGGAGGAACTCCATTAACTTTCAAGTGTCTAATATCACCATTTTCAATCATATCCGTCGAAAAGTAGCTAAAAGAATATCCTAAGGCATTATTATAGTTACGATACTGCGCCGTTTGTTCAATAATACCACCCATTCCAGCGACAACATCTTCTTTCGGTGGTGTCATTAACCGTTTACCTTCCATCAAATTTTCTAATGCTGTTTGACTTCCACTGTCATCCGGTCGCTGAAACGCACGAATGGAAGTACTATTTCCACCGACCTCACTCCAATTAGTGACTTCGCCTGAATAAATACCTTGAATTTGCTCAATAGTTAACCCTTCCACAGAATTTCTTGAGTTAACAAAAAATACAAACGCTTCTCGACCGATTGGAGTTAGTTTTAACTCAACGCCTTGCTTTTTAGCTAGTTCTATTTGCCTTTTTGATGGGCCGGCAGCAAAAATAATATCTGAGTCTCCATTAATAAGTTTTTCATAAGCTTGATCGGTCTTACTGCACATCACTTCGCTTCGATAAAAATCATAGTTTTTTTCTGGATAAGTCGCTTCTACAAATGCAGCATAGACAGGATAGAGCGCAGTCGCACCATCTAAAACTGGCAATTGACCTTCCATTTTTAATGTTGCAGTTTCAGGCAATGAAACTAGTTTTGAGTCTTCAAAAAAAGGAGCATACTCTCGCAAATTCACTTCAGCATCATTTAACGTTTCAAAACTATTGTGGTACGCTTGATTAATTTCGTAAGTGGCAACTGCAATAATACATAGCGAAGTAAAACTGATCACACTTATTCTAAGGATACGCGGGTAACCAAGCTTAAAAATGCGCATAATGCTAAATATGATAGCTGCAACGGTAACGATAATAACGAATGGTGTATAAAACTTGACCTCTCCCATCAATGATGTGTAAACAGCAGCAATAAAGCCGATGAATACTAAAGATATTGTTAAAAAAATAGAAGAAAACACTTTTTCCCCAACTCCCACAATCATTCCCCCATATCCATTTTATTTTATAAATTTCAAATTCAATCCCGTTTCTAGCTGCGGTTCTTCAACGACAACTCCTCAAGGCGAGCAATCGTTTCCTCATTATTAAAAGAACTAAACCAACGATAATCTTCATCATCGATAATCCTAAAATGGTGGCTAACTAAATTTTGTTGAATGCGGTATCCGTCTTTTTTTATAACCTCTTTCCACCAAACTTTCCCACCCAACGTTTTTTGTTTTGGACTTGAAACACGATCATGGGCGATTGTTTCAACAATTTCTATCGGATCACTACTTAATGCGGCTTGTAAAACTTCGCTATGTCTAAACAATACACACACTTCAATAACATTCGCCCAACTAGCCTGTGTCCGTTCTTTTTCTATTTGAACGAGTGTTTTCTTGGAAACTCCTAAAATATCAGCCATTTTATCTTGCGTATAACCATATTCCGTGCGGATTAGTTTCATCTTTTTAGACACCAACTCAATAAGTTTGTCTTTATCCATAGGCACCTCCGATTTCTTTTTTGGTAAATTTATCTTTATAGTGTAAATTTACACTTTTTGTTCGAATTTTACAAGCGATATTTTCCATTTTCTTGTGTGGACTACTTTATCTTGAGTTAATCGCTATTTTCTTGCGATTTTATATTTTTACTTGCGATTGCCGCCTGTTTGTTTGCGATTCTCCCAATTTATTTGCACACACTCTTGTGCGCACTACTTTTTCTCAAGTTACTCCCAGTTATTTTGCGATTATACAATTTTATTTGTGTTCCTACCTATTTTTCTTGCGATCATTCTAATTTTTTTTGCACACACCCTCTCGTCAGTATCTTTTTAACGACAAAAAACAGCAAACCAAAGATTTGCTGTTCAAATTCACATATTATTAAGCTATACTAAAATCTAGTAAAACTCGCAACTATCGACATCATATCAATTATGTCCACCGCCCGCGGACAATTTGCCCATTTGTCCACGGGCGGTGTCTGACACCGGTTATGCAATCGGTGTTCCGTTAGGTAATTCGCTATCTGGTCCAAGCAATACGACGTCGCCTTTCTCTGGTACGCCGCCAATCACTAAAACTTCGCTTTCAAATCCGGCAATTCGTCGTGGTGGAAAGTTTGTTACTGCAACTACTTGTTTGCCGACTAAAGTTTCTGGTTCATAACGTTTTGTGATTTGTGCACTTGATTGCTTTACACCGACTTCGCCAAAATCAATTTTTAATTTTAGCGCGGGAACTTTTGCTTCAGGAAACTCTTCTGCTTCCATAACTGTCCCAACTCGAATATCAAGTTTTAAAAAGTCTTCGATCGTTGCCAAAAGAAACACTCCTTATCATTTTTGGGACGATTTCCCATTATTAAAATTAAATATATCATATTTTCAATGAATTTCATAATTCATTATTCTCACCACTAAGATCAATATATAGTT
>SKOL01000280.1 GCA_007120055.1 Anaerobacillus sp. | reverse complement strand
CATATCTAAACTTACCGTAGTCCATTATACGACAAACTGGCGGTTTAGCATTTGGTGCAACCATAACTAAGTCTAGGTTTGCGTTTTGAGCCATTTCCAGAGCTTCTTGTTTTGACTTTACTCCGATTTGATCTCCGTTTGCCCCAATGAGACGAACTTCTCGGGCACGAATACCCTCATTGACCAACATGTCTTTACTAATAACTAGCCACCTCCATGATTTATTAGATAAACTTAATTGTATAAGTTATCAATCATTTTAAAATAATATAGTTTTCGTGAGTGTTATACTCAAAGGACCAAGCATGTCTGTTATGCCCACCTTATCTCTAGGGATCTATAGCCATTCCCTAAATAAAAAAGGTGTGAGACGCATACTACGCCCACACCTATATTGATTATCATCAACTTTTAAGTAACCTGCAAACTACATTTGTGTCAGTCAGGTGAGAAGCGGGCGCTCCTTCTTGCATTGGTTCCAATATTTAATTCACTTTAGCTACTATATCAAGTTAAAAGTTGTTTGTCAACTTTTTATGAAAGGCAATTAGTTTTAAAGTCGTTAGTCAATGGTTTTCTTAAACCGACTATATTATCATAACAAACAGTAACGATATATTTCAATAGTTTTTTTCTTCTTTTATTTGGCAATTGACGAATGCCCTTTTAATAGTTCTGTTAAATCAGCAGCAGGTACAGGTCGACTAAAATAGTAGCCTTGCATTTGATCACAATTTTCTTCCTTTAAATAATTTAACGCAGCTTCATCTTCGACCCCTTCAGCAATTACATTTAAACCAAGATTATGAGCCAAGTTAATAATCGAAGATACAATGGCACGGTCACCGCGATTTTTAGGTAACTCATTCACAAATGTTTGATCTATTTTTAATGTTGATATAGGAAAGTTTTTTAAATAACTTAAAGATGAATAGCCAGTACCAAAGTCATCAATGGCAATGCCACTGCCTAAGTTTTGTATGCTTGTCAAAGTATTAATCGTGTCTTCTGTATGATCCAATAAACTGTTTTCTGTAATTTCAAGGTCGATCGAATGAGGGGATACAGAAGTTTCCGTTAATATTTGAGTTAAATCAGTAATAAAATATGGATGTTGAAATTGTTTAGTTGCGATATTAACACTAACCCTTAAATGTGGAAAGCCTTGCTGCTGCCATTTTTTTAACTGAGAACAAGCTTCTTTTAACACCCATTTCCCTAATGATACAATTAAACCTTTATCTTCAGCTACTTGAATAAACTCTAAAGGGGAAATAAACCCTTTTTCAGGGTGTATCCAACGAATGAGTGCTTCTACTCCGACAATTTGGTTTGTTTTAAGGGCTACTTGTGGTTG
This sequence comes from Anaerobacillus sp., assembly GCA_007120055.1. The sequence goes on along the minus strand of SKOL01000280.1, from coordinate 2,170 downwards.
ATAATGAAGTTGTAACTCTCCCTCAGTGTCCAATGCTTTTCGAAGGTCATTTTCAATTTGCAACTTTTTAACTAACGAAGCGTTCATATCATGATTGTAAAATAAATATTTATTTCTACCTTTATTTTTTGCTTCAAACATAGCGATGTCTGCGCTTTTCACTAACTCTTCTGGAGTTTCCCCGCTTAATGGGAATAGGCTAACTCCTATACTTATTTTCAAATGGATATCAGCTTGTTTATATAAAAACGGACTTTCAAATAAAGTGAATAAATAATCACAAACTTCTTGAGCTCTTAATTCGTCAATATCATAGAAAACATAGACGAATTCATCGCCTCCTAGGTGGTATAACTTATACTCGCTACTATAGCTTTTCAAATCGGCCCTTTGTAGACGATGGGCAGCCATAATTAAAATGTAATCGCCGACTGAGTGGCCTAATGCATCGTTAATTAATTTAAAATGATCTAAATCAATAAATACTGTAGCGACATTTTTATTTGATTGTTTGGCCTCAACTATAAGCTCTGTTAAATCAATATCTAATTTTCTACGGTTAGGTAAATCCGTTAGTGAATCATGATAAGCCATGTGCTCCACAATTTTTTCTGACTTTTTCAACTCAGTAACGTCACTAACCGAGCCTACAACTTCCTTCACCTCACCATTACGGTAAAACGGCGACAAAGTAATAAATAAATCCATTTTAAAAACCTTAAGTTCAAATTTACTTGTTACCCCTGTAAAAGTTTTTTCAACAGGGTTAAGAAGCTTTTGCAATGTATTATTTGGAATGATTTCGTGAACAGATTTATGTAAATGCTCTCGTTCTAGTAAACCGATTTCTTTAGCAAGTTTTCCAGCAATTAATGTAAAAATAAAGTCGTTTTCATCATTTCTTTTTAATTTAAAAACGAAATTATCTAGGCTTTCCATCACTTGCGCAAAGTCATTTTTTAATAACTTTCTAACTTGTTCTTCGTAATTTTTTCCTTCAGTAATATCTGTTCGAATCGAAATAAATTTGTATGGTTGTTTATTGGCAACAAGGATCGGAAAAATGACAGTCTTTACCCAATAATAACTTCCGTCTTTTGCTCTGTTTTTCACTTCTCCTTCCCAAACGTTGCCACTCATAATCGTCTTCCACATCTCAAAATAAAATTCAGGTGGATGATGTCCAGATTTTAATAGATTATGATTTTTTCCTATTAACTCTTCTTTACGATATTTCGATATTTCACAAAATTTATCATTAACACTTAAGATCGTACCTCTTCTATCTGTAACAGCAACTATTGTTGATTGATCGAGGGCACAACTTAAATCTGTTAATTCATTTAAAATCTCCTCTACTTGTGGTCGATCTATATCCTGTTTAGTTAACTCCCTCTTTAAAAGAGAAACTAGGTTTGTAGGCGTTGTATCTTTATATAAGTTTAAATCTTCTTTCAATAAACTTCCCCCTCAAGGAGAAACTTCCTCCCCACTTTAATATTTTTATTTTACAACTAATTGAACAATTCAGCAATTGCCCAACCTTTGCAACTCTTTTTCATACAAAATCTCATGACGGTACATCGTAATCATCTAAAATGTAAAAGACGAATGATTTCCTTCTCTTCGCCGTGACCTTCTAACAAGCTACTGACCTCAATCACATTATGTGACACATCTTAGAATTTACTTCATGCAGCTTTGCGACGATTAACCGCAGGAGCATCTCTTACTAATATGGAAAAGGCGGGTGCTTTCCCTCACTTCACCTTGACCTTCTTACGAATCTCAGACGTTCGTTCGCAAAAGCACCCACCTTTTTTCATACAAAACCTTAATGACGATATATCAACACCACCTAAGATGCAAAATAATGCTCGGTCGCTTTTCTTGAGTAAGCCTCTAAAATTCGTTAGAAGTTTAGAGCGAAGCGAAAGAAAAGCGACCGACATTTTCCATTCTAGATGGTGAAAAGATACCGTCATGAATTTTTTGTATGGATAAAAATTGAAATTTTCTCTCATACTTTAATATATATGTGCAATTTTTACGGATAAAGATTGAAGGTGAATTTATGAAAAAATATATAATTTTATTAACGATGATGTTTTTTACATTGGGTACTCATTCGGTATATAGTGATAGTGCTGAAACACTTCAAAATAAATAT
>SKOL01000514.1 GCA_007120055.1 Anaerobacillus sp. | reverse complement strand
TGGTATCGTTCATTATTACCATTAGATGTAACAGAGCTTAGTGGCTTAGATGATTTGCATCACCCTTCAGGTGTTATAAAAGAGGCAGAACAATTAACCGCAGATTTGTATCGTTCAGAGCAATCTTTTTTTCTCGTAGGTGGTTCTACGGTTGGGAATTTAGCAATGATTTTGGCTACTTGTGAAGAAGGCGATACCGTTTTAGTACAACGAAATAGCCATAAGTCTATTTTAAATGGATTACGCTTAGCTAAAGTTCATCCTATATTTTTACAGCCGAAATTCGACCGAGAGGCACAAATAGCTACTTGTTTAGATGAGGACGAAGTTATTGAAAATATAAAAAAGTTTTCCGAAGCAAAAGCAATCATTATTACTAATCCTAATTACTACGGGTTTACGGTATCATTAAAGAATATCGTCACTGAGGCTCATAAATATAATATTGCTGTGTTAGTCGATGAAGCTCATGGCGCTCATTTTGGCCACCAATCTTCCTTATTGCCTAAATCAGCACTTGAGAATGGTGCTGATGTTGTAGTGCAGTCAGCTCATAAAACGCTTCCGGCAATGACGATGAGCTCCTATTTACACTTTAATAGTAAGTTAGTGGACCTTGAAAAACTAGCGTATCATTTACAAGTGCTACAATCGAGTAGCCCTTCCTATCCGTTAATGGCTTCACTCGATTTAGCAAGGTATTTTTTAGCGACACTAACTGAAGAACAATTATTAAATACTTTAAAAAGTATAAAGGAGTTCAAAAGTTCTCTTAATAAAATTCTACAATTAAAAGTTATCGAGAGTACTGACTACGAAGTTGATCCATTAAAGGTTACCGTTCAATCTAATTGTCAGTTAAGTGGCTTTCAATTACAAACGCTTTTAGAAGAAGAAGGAATATTTACAGAGTTGGCTGATCAGTTTAACATTTTGTTCGTCATGCCTTTAGTAATTACAGAAGATCTTTACAGCATTACCGAGAAAATCAAACAAGTATTAATTAAGTTTCCTATAAATAAGCGACTCAACACAATAGATAACGAATTTAAAACAAAGGTATCAAACCTAGAACTTTCTTATAGAAAGATGGAAGAAACCAAAAAGGAAACCGTAGCATTACAAAAATCATTAGGAAAAATTATTTCCGAAGAAATCATTCCGTATCCACCAGGAATTCCAATTTTACTTAGTGGTGAAAAAATAGAGGATGAACATATAAAATTATTAGTTGAGTTAAAAAAAGCAGGGGCTCACTTTCAAGGAAACGATGTATTCGAAAATGGAGTTAAAGTCTTTAAAAGTAGAAATGATTCTTAGTAAACAGAAAAAGATAAAGCGAGGCAAGTAATATGACAAAAAAGTTTATTACATTTGAAGGTGGAGAAGGAGCAGGAAAGACATCTGTTATTGAAGCTCTAGCGGATGACTTCAGGAAAAAAAGGTATGATTTCATAACAACGAGAGAACCTGGCGGAATTCAAATCGCAGAAAGTATACGTAGTATTATTTTAGATACAAAAAATACGGCAATGGATGGAAGAACAGAGGCCTTATTGTATGCCGCAGCAAGAAGACAGCATCTCGTTGAAAAAGTAATTCCACAATTAACTAAAGGGAAAATAGTCCTTTGTGATCGCTTTTTGGATAGTAGTTTAGTATATCAAGGGATCGCAAGGGAAATCGGTTTAGAAGAAGTGTATACGATTAATTCTTTTGCGATTGACAATTGTATGCCCGAATTAACATTTTACTTTGATATTGAACCAGAAAAAGGGCTTGCAAGAATTGCTCAAAATAAAAATAGAGAAATTAATCGTTTAGATAAAGAAAAATTAGACTTTCATTATAAAGTTAGAGAGGGATATTTAAAACTCGTCGAAATGTATCCTCAAAGGATCGTCCTTATTGACGCTGATCGGCCACTCATTGAAGTTATTAATGATACGAAAGAGACGATCGAACAGTATTTAAAAAGTGTAATATAGGCGATGCTTTTATACATCTGTTATAATGAATACAAGTCAATAGGACAATAATTTAAGTGGCATTTTACCTTTTAAGTTAAGGCTAGATATATAATGATTTGTGGAGGAGGCTTAACAATATGAAACTTGTTGTTGCGGTTGTTCAAGATAAAGATAGTAATAATTTATCCAATGCTCTAGTGAACGCTAATTATAAAGCGACGAAGCTGGCCAGTACTGGTGGTTTTTTAAAAGCTGGAAATTCCACGTTTATGATCGGTACTGAAGATGACCAAATTGATGATGTGTTAGATATTATTAAAGCTAATTGTCAGAGTAGAGATCAACTCGTTGCACCGATTTCACCTATGGGGGGAAATGCAGATTCTTACATTCCTTATCCTGTTAATGTTAAGGTTGGAGGAGCTACTGTATTCGTATTACCTGTTGATCAATTTGAAAGATTTTAGGTGTTGATGGAAATGACGTGGAATGAATTAGCAAAAAGTCAGGAAAAAGTTGTTAGGATTATTACGAATAGTATTCAAAAACAGCGCTTATCGCATGCCTATTTATTTGAAGGAGCAAAAGGAACTGGCAAAAAGAAAATCGCCATTCAGTTAGCGAAAACATTTTTTTGCGAGAATCAGCAGGGGGCTGACCCGTGTGAAATTTGTCCAGATTGTAAGCGTATAGCATCTGGAAATCATCCCGATATTCATATTATTCATCCTGACGGTCAATCGATTAAAATTGAACAAATTCGTCATTTGAAAAAGGAATTTTCATATCGAGGTATGGAGTCCACAAAAAAGTTTTATATTATTGAAGATGCCCAAAAAATGACAAGTAGTGCAGCAAATGGTCTTTTAAAATTTCTCGAGGAACCGGACGGTCTTTCAACCGCAGTTTTGACAACATCAGAGGTTCAAAAGATATTAAGCACTATTTTATCTAGAACACAAATCCTTTCATTTGTGCCATTAACGCCACTACAATTAATAGAACAATTAGAAAAAAGTGGTGTAAGTAAGCCGATATCTAGGCTTTTAGGACAATTAACGAACGATATTGAGGAAGCTTACCAGCTTTACCATGAGGATTGGATTGCACAAGCCCGAAGCATAATGATACAATTAGTTGAAGAAGTGTGTACAAGGCCACATCAGGTCATGCTCACTTTGCAAGAAAGTTGGTTTGCTCACTTTAAAGACAAAAATCAACTAAATCTAGGTTTAGATTTATTATTGCTTTGGTATCGTGATGTGTTACGTACCTTATTAGCCAATGAAGATCAACTTATTTTTGTTGATCAGATCGATATATTAGAACGACATGCATTAAAAAGCTCACAGCGTACAGTAGGCCATCATATGGCTAGTATCCTAGAAGCGAAGAGACGTCTAGGTGCAAATGTAAATCCTCAACTATTAATGGAGCAATTAATGCTGAGGTTACAGGAGGGATAGTGAATAGTGCATCAAGTAGTAGGTGTTCGATTTAAAAAAGCGGGAAAAATTTATTATTTCTCCCCTGAAGATATAGACGTACAAAAAGGTG
>SKOL01000630.1 GCA_007120055.1 Anaerobacillus sp. | reverse complement strand
GCAAAATGTCCACTTAATGCGGATGTTTTGCTTTTTTTATGCCTGCCCCTCCTGGAGTTCGGGTATAGTTTATGAGAAGACTACTTACTTTCTACAAATTTGATTTTCAGAGACGACGAAAAACAACAAAAGTTGTAGTTTTTGAATGGTAAAATATTGATATATTACTAGTTAATATTTGAAACATAAAATAGAGTTGGATCATTTCGAACTTCCATCACGTCTAAAATACTTTTAAAAGGGGAGAATCTTTCATGAATCGAACGTTACTGATGTATGGGATTGTTGCTGTTGTCCTGATTTCTGTGGTTGTGACAACTTTTAACATTTTTGTAAACCCAGAGGGTGAAATGGTAACTGAGGAACAGCAAGTAATAACAACTAGTAATGTTGTTATTACTGAAAATGATGAAGAACTACAAATAGAGGAAACTACTTCTGTAAAAAAAGAGATTTCAAGATTACACTCTCTATTAAATCAGACCGTTGGTTGGAATGGTTATAGAACTTTTAATTGGGAAAGTGGAGAAGATTCAATAGCGACAATGCAACAAAAAGTAGATGTAATTAAAGCAAATACCGAAGATGTAAACCTGAAGCAAGACATGGCACATATGATGGCCAGTATTATGATCGGCGTTGAAAATAAGGATGCAGATGGGCTAATATACGCTCATCGAATCATTCACGATTTAGATTATTTTGTGAACGGTGCCAATTCAGATGGCGTTATTTATAATGTTACAAACTTTGGGAACGATTCTAACATTCATGAAGTGGTGAATTATATTACTGATTGATGATCGAGGCACGTGAAACAGAATACATAGGAGGCGTGTTTTATGTTGAAGTTTTCTAGTTTTTGGCTACTGTTCATTCTTTTTATTACTGTCATTTTTTTTGCAGGTTGTAAGGCTGAAGAAGAAGAAGAAGACCCAACACCTGAAGAAGCTTTTCAAGCATTTGCTGCTTATTGGGAAGAGGGTAAGTATGAGCAGATGTATGAAATGATTTCACCAGAAGTGAAACAAGAGATTTCGAAAGAGGATTTTGTTGAAAAACATATTAAAACTTATGAGGAAATTGCAGCTGAAAACCATACCATCAAAATGATGATTGAAGAAGAGCGGGAAGAAGAGCCGCAGGAGGAGAAGGAGCCATTAACAGATGTGACGATTGAATTTGAACAATCGATGGATACGGTCGTAGGACCGTTTGTCATGGATTCTAAAATTAAGCTAGAACTTTTAATTGGAGAAACTGAGGAAGAGGTTACAAAGACATGGGTGCTAAATTGGCGGCCTGATATCATTTTACCTTATTTAGACTTTGGAGATGAAGTTCGTGTGACGATAACGGAGCCCGCGCAACGTGGTGAGATTATTGATCGAAACGGGGAAGGTTTAGCAATCAATGGAGAAGTGTATCAAATTGGTATTGTTCCTGAACGCTTACCTGAAGATGCCCCTGAAGCTATCTTAAAAGAAGCAGCTGACTTATTGAATATCACACTTAGTCACATCGAAAGAGAACTAAATCAAGCTTGGGTCCAGCCTGATTTGTTTGTTCCGCTTACAAGCGTTTCTCGGGATAATGAAGCGTTAGTAGAGGAACTAATGAATATTGAGGGAAGGGCTGTGACTTACCGACTGCTTCCAGGAAGGGTTTATCCTTTAGGTAAAGCAGCCGCTCATTTAGTCGGTTATATCGGTCCGATCAATGCTGATGAGTTGGAGGAACGTAGCGAGGAGGGGTATCATAGGAATTCACTCATTGGTAAAACAGGACTCGAGCGAATTTATGAGGATAAGTTAAGAGGTGAACTAGGTGCCAAAATATTTATCGTGAATGAAGCGGGCAACGAAAAGTTAACCTTAGATGAAAAAGATGCGGTGAATGGCGCCACTATTCAGTTGACGATTGATAAAGACTTGCAAGAAACGATTTATAAACAATTAGAAGGTGAAGCTGGAACAGCCGTTGCCTTGCATCCTCTAACGGGTGAAGTGTTATCGCTAGTGAATGCTCCAGTGTATAACCCCAATGACTTTGTTTTAGGAATATCGTCAGAAAAATGGAACGAACTATTGGAAAACGAGGAGAAGCCATTAACAAACCGATTTACACAAAGATATGCACCAGGCTCAACTATAAAACCAGTGACAGCGAAGATTGCCATTGAAAACGGTTGGGATCGAGAAGAAAGACGTAAGATTGAAGGGGATAGATGGCAGCGAGATTCTTCTTGGGGAGGTTATCATGTTCGTAGAGTTACAGACCCAGGTCATGATGTTAATTTACATGATGCCCTCGTTTACTCGGATAACATTTATTTTGCCCAAATGGCACTTGAGCTAGGTGCCGAAAAGGTTGAGGAGGGATTTGAAAACTTCGGTTTCGGCGAGTCTTTACCATTTATATATGAAATGTCAGCATCAAGAGTGGCTAACGATGCGATTAATTCGGATCTTTTGTTAGCAGACACCGGCTACGGCCAAGGCCAAATGCTCATGTCACCTTTACACTTAGCTTTATTGTATACACCGTTTGTTAATGACGGAGCGATAATGAAACCAAAATTACTTGCCGGTGATGCCGAGCCTGAGATTTGGAAAGATAACGTTATAGATACAGAGAGTTCGAACTATATTTTATCAGCATTAATTGATGTTATAGAATCACCTGTTGGTACAGGTCGCGACGCACAGATTGACGCCCTCCGCTTAGCTGGAAAAACAGGAACGACTGAACATAAATCAAGCCAAGACGAAGACGGTGAAGAAACTGGCTGGTTCGTTGCTATGAACACTGATGATCCAGAGTTACTCGTGCTCATGATGATCGAAAACGTAGAAGGCCGTGGCGGCAGCGGTTTTGTTGTGCCAAAAGTGAGAAACGTATTTTTAGAAGCATTTTCACGGTGAGTTGAACTGTGATTGTATCAGATAACAGATGAATATGGCGAAAAGAGCAAATTGTCCATCTGTAGTGGGCGGTTTGCTTTTTTATTGATCGGAAAAGAAATTTTATGCGCGGAAGTATCAGTTTAATACCTCAAAAATACAGTTTTATCCGTGAAAATCAGTTCCATGATCGGAAACGCCTGTTCAATGCGTCAAAACCCCAGTTCAATGCGCGGAAACTCGAGTTCAATGCCCCAAAACCCGAGTTCAATGCACCAAAACCCGAGTTCAATGCCCCAAACCAAGATTTCACACTACGAAACAAGTTCAATGCACGGAAACTCGAGTTCAATGCCCCAAAACTCGAGTTCAATGCCCCGAACCCCGAGTTCAATGCCCCAAAAATAAAATTTCACACTATAAAACAAGTTCAATGCTCAAAAAACAACAGTTTACGATCCTAACTTTTGAAATACGCACGCAAAATTAAAAATACGCACCAAACCCGGAGGAATACGCACGAAACCAGGTCCGACCCACATTTTGATTGATTTAAAACTATCCCTACCACTTCACAATCATCTCTTTGTCAATTATACTAATTGAAAGGTTGGTCTAATTAGT
>SKOL01000046.1 GCA_007120055.1 Anaerobacillus sp. | reverse complement strand
GGATTTCTGGGATTATCTCGTCAGGAAACTTTTTAACTTCTTTAAGATGGTTGGCAATGTACTCAGAATCATATTTTGTGTCTTGTTTCGTCCGAGCAAAAATTGCCACAAAGTGACTTGCTGTAGGCAGTTGTCCTTGTGCCCCCCAAGCAACTTCTTTTAACTTATTTCGCAATTCTTCGTTTTGGATAACAATAAATTTCCACGCTTCAATGCCGATCGAACTCGGTGAAAGTCTAGCTGTTTCTAAAATGAAATTAAAATCATCCTCACTAATTTTTTTCGAAGGGTCGAACTTTTTCGTTGCATGTCTAAAATAAAAGGCATCTAAAATTTGTTGTTTGACGGTTTCTTTATTATCCATTACGGTCACTCCTTACTTTTTCATAGGTTCACATTGCAAACTAAATAAAGATACAACCATACTTTACCAATGTCGAGCCTTTGTATCAACAATTGTATTCAATACTCACTATAGATGGTGACAGGGCGTCTCCTTATTCGTTTTCGTGCTTATTTGTTTTAAAAGATTATGCGACGCGAAGGTCACGTAACGATAGCGAGATCCGAATTTTATGGCAAACTGTGACGTAATGCATCATTGTTAATAAAACCATACCGGTGTTCATGCCGATAATAATACCGTGCATTTGTAATGTCGGCATCGACCCAAGATAGAACATCATCAAAAAAGAAATAAACGTAGACCATACCGCGTGATAGAGCGCATCTTTTGCTAAGCCTAACCCGATTAAATACGCCTGTAGTGGGATAACAAAAAAATAAAATAAAAAATAAGGCACTAACAGTTGCAAGTAAACGATGGCAGGTGAATCTTTGAAAAAAAGTCCGGTTAAAGGTTCGGCGAAAAAATAAAAAATGAGTACAGAAGGCAGTGCGTAGGCAAAGGTCATTTGCATCACTTTGACGAGTAACTGCTGTAATTTCATATAATCATTTTTTGCATACGCTTCAGCAACCGTTGGGATGAGCACAATCAGTAGTGAATAGGCAATAAAAGCTGGGAAAAAACCGATCGAAAAGGCAACACCAGCTAACTTCCCGAACTGTTCTGTGGCGGTTATTTCCGTTAAACCAGCATTCATTAATGCAGCTTTAATTAAAAACGGCTTCACGGCAAAAGTGATTGAGTGGAAAATTCTTACGCCTGTCATCGGGAGCGAAACATTTAATAAACTTTTTCTTACGGTAGCGCCATCCATTTGTGTGCTGGGACCGAACTTATTTGACTTCAGCTGAATAAAGAATAAAGTCGCAAGAAAGGCAAAAACGACGAATTCACTAGCAATTAATGTACATAATGCTATAAGTAGGGCGATTTCTTGTTCGAATTGAAAAAGTTGATAAATAAAAACTAGTAAAACTAACTGCAATGCTCGTCTTAAAAAATTAGAAAAAGCGATTTTTCCCATCTGTTGTGATCCCATGAAGTATCCGCGAAACACAGCAGAAAAAGAAATAATCGGGATAAGTACATAAACGAGCAATTTAACATAAGGGTGGTAACGGTCGAATACAGGTATAAATGGCAGTGCGATCACTGCGACGACTAAAAAGGTTACCGTGATTACCGTTGCAAGTCCAACTGCATGAAGCAACATACTTCGGTGGAATCGCTTGTCTTTTTCGGCAACAAACTTCGAGACCGAAATCGGCAATTCCATACTTGCTAAAACAGCAATGAGCATGATCATCGGTAGGATTGACATGTACAACCCTAATCCTTTTTCCCCTAACTCTCGCGCTAAAACTATGTTTATTACTAATTCAAGGCTTTCACCGATAAAAGCAGCTATCGCTAATAAAATGACCCCACGAAAAAATAATTTCATCACATTTACCCCTAACCATCATAAAAGTTAATTAAGAGTATGAGACAAGTTTAAAGAATATGTATAGTTTAAGGTGTCTGACACCGCCCGTGGACATTTGGCTAATTTGTCCATGAGTGGTGGACAAATTATTTCTTCTTCTGCTTCGTCTTACTGAAAAACAATTAGATTCATAACCTCGTTTAACTTATGTTTATTTTTGGTAAAAGCTGTCGAATGATTTACTCAATCGTTGTGCATCCATGTGTTCTAAATATAGTTTATTAATCACATGATGTTGTAAAAGGCTTAAAAAAGGAGGCATCGAAATGGAAAAAAATAACCAACAAGAAGCAAAAGCAAAAGATGAAAAATATATATGGCATTCGATGAAGCCGTATAACCCTGATGGAACGATGATCGTCAAGAAAGCAGAAGGGGCTTGGATTACTGACATCGAAGGAAACCAATATTTAGATGGGATGTCAGGACTATGGTGTGTAAACGTCGGGCACGGAAGAGAAGAACTAGCAGAGGCTGCTTATGAGCAATTAAAAGATATGGCGTATTTTCCACTTACTCAAAGTCACTTGCCGGCGATTAAGCTAGCAGAAAAATTAAATGAAATGCTTGGAGACGAATATGTCATCTTTTTTTCAAATAGTGGCTCAGAAGCGAATGAAACGGCGTTTAAGATTGCCCGGCAATATCATCAACAAAACGGGGATCATCACCGTTATAAGTTCGTTTCAAGGTACCGCGCTTATCACGGAAATTCATTAGGGTCTTTAGCTGCTACAGGGCAAGCGCAACGTAAAATCAAATACGAACCTCTAGCAACCGGTTTTATTCATGTAGCCCCACCTGATAGTTACCGTTCGCCGGATCAAGATGAGTGCCTACCTCATGAGCTACAATCGGTGCAAACTGTTGATCAAGTCATGACTTGGGAGTTAAGTGAGACGATTGCTGGGATGATTATGGAGCCAATCATTACCGGAGGTGGAATCCTCCTTCCGCCAGATGGCTACATGAAAGCGATCAAAGAAGTTTGCGAGAAGCATGGAGCTCTACTCATTGTGGATGAAGTTATTTGTGGTTTTGGGAGAACTGGGAAGCCGTTCGGATTTATGAACTACGATGTGAAACCAGATATTATAACAATGGCGAAAGGAATTACGAGCGCGTATTTACCGTTATCGGCAACTGCTGTAAAAAAAGAAATCTATGAAGCTTTCAAAGGTGAAGACGAATACGATTATTTAAGGCATATTAATACATTTGGTGGAACACCTGCCGCCTGCGCGGTCGCCTTTAAAAATCTTGAAATCTTAGAAAATGAAAATTTATATGAACGTTCCAGACTGCTAGGTGAAAAATTATTAAAGCAAATACAACCACTAATGCAATCACACCCGTATGTAGGTGATGTTCGTGGAAAAGGACTATTACTAGGAATTGAGCTAGTGAAAGACAAAAAGACGAAAGAACCAATAGATGTGGCCGTTATTAATAAAGTTATTGCCTCTTGTAAAAAGGACGGACTTATTATCGGCAAAAACGGTGCCACAGTCGCAGGATTCAACAATGTGCTAACACTTGCCCCCCCTTTAAATATCGAAGAAAAAGATTTAGATTTCATTGTAACTACAATAAAAAAGGCACTACAAGAAATCGTGTAAAAGATGTAAAGCACTTGTC
>SKOL01000582.1 GCA_007120055.1 Anaerobacillus sp. | reverse complement strand
TGATATTAAAAGCTGGAGAATATCTATTATCTAGACAACAATACAAATATGGTGATTGGGCGTTAAATAACCCGAATACACCACCAGGTGGTTGGGGTTTTTCAGACATTAATACGATTAAACCATTATTACTCAATATAAAAAAGCTTCAAATAATTACCACCTTTAGGTAAGATGAACATTATTTGAAGCTATAATTATTATCTCTTCGTGAAACATTTTTGTGAAACAAGATTTTCCGGGGCGTCACTGTGACGCATGTACTAGTCAATAGCCTCCGCTAAAAAATCCAATAAATGTATTGCTCGAACTTGATGTTCAATATTTTCTCTTTTAATTCCCATTTGCATTTGCAGAAGACAACCTGGATTGGATGTGACAATTGTCGATGCCTTTGTTGGTTTGAACTTTTCCATCTTAGAATCTAAAATTTGCATTGAGTCTTCATAATTAACAATATTATAGATACCGGCAGACCCACAACAACGATTATGGTCTTGCATTTCCCGATATGTGATTCCAGGTATACTTTTTAATAGGTCGAGCGGTTCATTTTCAACTTTTTGAACATTTGTTAAGTGGCAGGAAGGCTGGTACGTAACAACCTCATTAATTTCTTTAGTAAATATTAGTGCATCTAATTCAGACAAAATTTGACTAATATCTTTGGAGCGTTCTGAAAACCTCTTTGCACGTTCATGCCATTCAGGGTCCCCTTCAAACAAATGATCGTATTCCTTTAACATCGCGCCGCATCCACCTGCATTATTAACAACATAATCAATACCTTCTTTTTCAAAGACCTCGATGTTTTTCTTTGCTAATTCCTTTGCATCGGCCATATCGCCAGCGTGAGCATGTAGGGCGCCACAACATGTTTGCTCATTTGGAATAAACACATCTGCTCCTGCTTTTTTCAATAGCTTTATCGAATTTTGATTCGTCTGATAGAACACCGTATCCATGATACAGCCAGTAAAAAAAGCAACGGTCTTTCTTGTTTTCCCTTCTGCTTTTGCTACTGACTCACGTTTCTTCCTTTCATTTGGTGAAACAACTTTAGGCATAATTGCTTCAAATTCTCCTAAATGTAGTGGGGCGAGTTTTGTGACGTGTAAGCTCCGAACTAGCTTTTGCATACCCGATGCTTGATAGACCCACATTAGGTTCCCAAACGAATTCATCCGTGAACGTTGAGGAAATAAATCTTTAAAAATAAAGTCTTTCGCCCTTTTTTTAGGGAATGACAGTGATTGATGATCGGCCAGTACCTCTTTAGCACCTTCTAAAATCTTACCGTATTCAACACTAGTTGGACATACTGTCTGACAAGCTCTACAACCTAAGCATTTATCTATCGGTTCGCGTATCGCGTCAAGACTTATCTTACCTTCCGCTGCCATTTTCACAAGATTAATTCGTCCTCTAGGAGAATGCGTTTCCTTCCCCATCGTTTCATACGTAGGACATGCTGGTAAGCAATAGCCGCATTGAACACAATCAAATGTATAGTTGTGCCCCATTTTCTCTTGCAACTCTTTGAAATTATTCATCTGTCAACACCAGCTTTGACACACCAGGGATAGGGAAAATCTTTTTTGGATTCATAATGTTATTTGGGTCCCATGCTTCTTTCACACGTTTCATCATCTCTAAACCGTCAAACCCTAATTCTTTCTCCATATAAGGGGCTTTCATTGTTCCAATTCCATGTTCTCCTGATAACGTACCACCAAGGTCGATCGCTGCTTCAAAAATTTCCGTAACCGCATCTTCTACACGTTTCATTTCTTCTTGATCTCTCTTATCTGCAAGGATGTTGGGATGAAGATTTCCGTCTCCTGCATGCCCAAAAACAACGAGATCAATATTGTATTTATCACGAATTTCCATAAGGCGCTCAAACATTTTAGGTATCTGACTTCTTGGAACCGTGGCATCTTCAGAAATTTTAGTTGGTTTTATTTTCGTAATCGCTGGAGACACAAGCTTTCGTGCCTCCCATAGCTTTTGTTTTTCTTCCTCAGTAGTGGCCACTTTCACTGTACGAGCATTCAGCTTTTTACAAATTGTTGCAACTTCTTTTATTTCATCTTCAATCGCTACTGGGTGACCATCAAGCTCAATTAAAACTATTGCTGCAGCATCTGTAGGATATCCACTCGGTTTATAATTTTCAACCGCTTGGATACATGCCTGATCCATAATTTCCATTGCAGCAGGTAAAATCCCCGATGATAGTATGGAGGAAATTGATTTTCCTGAATCAACAAGATTATCAAACACTGCCATTAAAGAGACATTCTTCTTTGGTTTCGGAACTAGTCGAAGGGTTATTTCTGTGACAACTCCTAATGTACCCTCTGAGCCAACAATTAATTTGGTGAGATTATACCCAGTCACATTCTTAATCGTTTTTCCACCAGTACGGATTACCTTTCCTTCCGGTGTAACTACTTCAAGCCCAATAACATAATCACCCGTAACACCATATTTCAGACCACGTGGCCCACCCGAGTTTTCAGCAACATTCCCACCAATTGTGGAAACATGAGCACTACTTGGATCAGGAGGATAAAAAAGCCCTTTATTTAATGCTTCTTTTTGTATCTTAGCTGTTATAACTCCTGGAGACACAACCGCTACTAAATCCTCAGTATCAATTTCAAGCTTTTGATTCATTTTCACCATATCAATAACGATCCCACCGTCAACGGGAAGGGGACCACCACTTAAGCATGTTGCCTGCCCTCTTGGATATAATGGTACTTGATAACAGTTTGCAAGTTTTACAATACTTACAACTTCATCACGATTAATTGGCTGAACGACTCGTTCTGGTAAGAAGTACCCAAATGACCCGTCAAATGCATAGCTATTGAGATCTGCTTCATTTGTTAATAATCTTTTCTGATCAGAAATGATGCTTTCTAAAGCCTTCTTCCAATCTTGTTCCATAGTCATGCACCCTTTCACCTTTTATCCAATATTAATGGATACAAACTTCTCTTCTAAATAATCCTTAATCCCATACTTTCCTCCCTCACGGCCAATACCACTCTGCTTCACACCGCCAAATGGCGCTTGAGCTGTTGTAGGGATCGGGTCATTAATACCAACAATTCCATACTCCAAGCCTTCCATTACTTTAAACGCCCGACTTAAATCTTTCGTAAAGCAATAGGACGCTAATCCATATTCTGGATGGTTTGCTTGTTCTATTGCTTCGTCTACGGTTTTAAACGTAAATATTGGTGCAACTGGACCGAATGTTTCCTCTAATGCAATTTTCATCTTTTCATTTGCAAAGTTAATGACGGTAGGTTCATAGAAATTGCCGTCTCCCTGACCACTTACCTTCTGTCCTCCACAGAGGATCTCTCCACCGTGTTGAAGCGCATCTTCAATATGTTCCTCTACCTTTTCGATGCCCTTTGCATCAATGAGAGGACCAATTTCAATCCCCTCTTCGAGGCCATTACCAATTTTTAATTTTGATACTTTCTCTGCTAATTTCTTTCCAAATTCTTCAGCAATCGTTTCTTGTACATAAATTCTGTTTGTACAAATACATGTTTGACCTGCATTACGAAATTTACTTGCAATAACTCCGTCAACGACAGTTTCAAGATCCGCGTCTTCAAAAATGATGAATGGGGCATGGCCACCAAGTTCCATTGACACCTTTTTCACTGTGTCTGCAGAATCTCTTATAAGCTTCTTTCCTATTTCTGTTGACCCCGTAAAGGTAATTTTTTTAACCTTCGAATTTCTAGTCATCTCTCCTGCGATTTCCGTGGCTGAACCACTTAACAAATTGATAACCCCTTTTGGCAAACCTACTTTATCAAAAGCCTCAACAACCTTAATGGCTGATAACGGGGTTGCAGATGCCGGTTTAAGAACAACAGGGCATCCGGCTGCAAGGGCTGGTGCAATTTTTCTAGTCAGCATCGCTACTGGGAAGTTCCAGGGTGTAATAGCAGCTACAACCCCAACAGGCTCATATATAACCATAATTCGTTTATTTTCAGCAGAAGCCGGAATTGTATCACCGTAAATTCTCTTCCCTTCCTCTGCATACCAATCTAAATAATCAATGGCAAGGTTTACCTCACCTTTCGATTCTTTTAATGGTTTACCCATTTCAGTCGTAACAGTGTGCGCTAATTCATCAGCATGTTCTCGAAGATAATCAGCAGTTCTTTTCAAATAATCTGCACGCTCTTTCGCTGTCTTTTTTTTCCAACCTCCAAAGGCTTGTTCAGCAGCATCAATAGCACTCTCCGTATCTGCTTGACCTCCCGAAGCTACTTCTTGGATGACCTCGCCAGTGGCTGGGTTTTTTACAATCAATGTTTTTCCTGATATCGACTTTGTCCATTCACCATTAATATATAGCATGAACCTTCCTCCTCTTACAGTTTTAGTCCTTGTTCAACAATGTTTATTGCATGATCAATTTCTGCCTGTGTTACTGTTGTTGGTGGAATAAAGCGAATCACATTACGCTCTGTGCCACACGCTAATAAGATCAGCCCGGTTTCCAATGCGTATTTTCTTAACTTATCAATTCTTTCTGGGTCAGGTTCTCCATTTTCCTTTACCAGTTCCATAGCTAACATCAGACCTAAGCCTCTTACTTCCCCAATACCTTTGATGTTCTTTTGTAAATCTAGTAATCTCTCTTTAAAATATTTTCCTTGCTTTACGGCATTTGATAATCCTTCCTCTTCTAACACTTCAATTGTTGCTAATGAAGCTGCACAAGCAATGGGATTTCCTCCATATGTTCCACCGTGAGTTCCGGCAGGCCATTGTTCCATAAGTTCTCTTGAGGCCACGAGTGCACTAAGTGGGAAGCCAGAAGCAATTCCCTTTGCCAACGTTAAAATATCTGGTTTCACACCAAAGTGCTCATACGCAAACATCTTTCCCGTGCGCCCAAATCCCGTTTGAATTTCATCAAAGACGAGGAGAATTCCATGTTGATCACAAATTTCGCGAATGCGTTGTAAAAATTGTTTAGGAGGAACAATATAGCCACCTTCACCTTGAATGGGCTCAATGACCATTGCTGCAATGCTATCTGGACTAATTTGAAATTGGAATACCTCTTCCAAAAGCTTCAGACACCTTTCTACTTCTTGCTCCTCGGTTAACCCCGAACGATACGGATAGGGGTATTCAGCGGAATAAACACTAGGCAATAAACCTTCATAATCTTTACGATAAACTGAGTTTGAGAAAGTTATCGAAGTTGTACCAATTGTCCTTCCATGGAACCCTCGTTTAAAGGATAGTACAGCTGGTCGCTTAGTTACCTTTTTGGCTAGTTTAATTGCACCTTCATTGACTTCAGCACCACTGTTACTAAAATAAACCATGTGATCTCCACCATTTAGTTCACTTAGCTTCTCTGCTAATTCTACATATGAAGGGTAATAAACAACATTATGCCCCCCATGAATTAACTCTTCCATTTGTTTTTTTGCTGCTTCTACAACTTTCGGGTGATTATGTCCCACATTTGTAACAGCAACCCCACTTGCAAAATCTAAATATTTTTTTCCATCTTCAGACAAGACATAACTTCCCTCTGCTTTTACAATCCCAAGCTGAGTTGCTCTTAAAGCTGTTGGTGGAGTCACCTTTGATGCTCTATCAAATAATGAAATTTTGGTTTTAGTCATTATAATCCTCCTCGTTTTATATATTTAACATCTCTTTCGTCACTTGACGGATTAAAGTTGGTAGAACATTAAATGTATAAGGCTTATAGACTCGTTCTGACCTTTGATGAGCGTCCTTTCCATAAACACCCATATTTATCGAAGGTATATTCAATTCTCGAATTTCATTTACCGGAACTGGATAAATCTCATTCCATTCAGGAAAATTTTTAATTAAACTGTCAATCTCTTCATCCGTATCATGTAAAGATAAGTAGCTACTATCTGATAAATAAGGAAAGAATTTTTTAATAGAAAATTTCTCACCTGTCATAACGGATGTTTCATTTAAAACTCTTTCTAGCACATTATATTTTTTGATTTCCTCTTCACTCTCAACCTTTAAATAATTATGAGGACAGTAAGGAGGGGCAAAAAAAACAATTACTCTTGGTTTTTTTTCTGGATCTTTCTTTAATAGCTCTTCAATAATTTTAAAACAAAGCATTCTAGGATCTAACCCCTTATTCTGATTGATTGTTTCTTTTGCAACAGCATCAGTATCTATCCCTTTGCTCTCTAGTTCACTAATTAAGTCACTATAGCTATTCACGCCTACCTGCCATGAAAGACGAGAATGTGGAAGTCCAGTAATATCAACAAAATGTTGATATTGTTCAACTAATCTTGCTTCAACTTCAGCACAAGATTCCTGAGCAACTGAAATTAACTTTTCCATCACTCTTTTAGGCGTTTCTTCATAAATAAAATAGTTAAAGTAAAGATAACTAGTTAATGCTGTTTGAACATTATAAAAATCTTTATTGTCTCGTTGATATAGGCAAGATGGTGGCAATACTAATTCATCTTTAATATTTTCTGCTAAATCCATATTATTGTTAATCCGACTATTAATTTCTGCAGATATAAGTGTAGGATCTATCCCTGTTAATGTTTCTCCAACATGAGCTTCTCTTCCGTAAATGAAAAAGCTTGGTAACAATTTACCTACTGCTCCTGTGTGAATATACCGGTGCGGATCGTTATCGTATAATGAAGTACAAAAATCATTATTAATTGCAATCACATAATCAAGTTGTTTTTCTTCCTTCAATCGTTTTAATTCTTTAACGGAACATATCACTCCAGTGTGTTGATTTTCTTCAACTGGATTTATCATGAGCATAATATTACCTGATAATTCTTTCAAATTATTAGTGAAATAAAGAAGATTCGTTAGATGGACAGCTATTCCACTTTTCATATCTACGGAGCCACGCCCAAACAACCACTCTCCAGAAAGCGCCTCACGTTGAAGCTCTATATTTTCGTTATAATTTGCAAAGAATTTTCTCATTGCCTCAGGATTAAAAGCATCTTTTTTTTGTGAACCAAAATCTTCAACACCAACCGTATCACAATGGCTATGATAAATTATTGTTTTTTTCGAGGCGTTCGGTGTTTCAATAAAAGCAAAAATATTTTTTCTCTTTAATCTATCACCCTCAAGTTCTTGTTCCCAAACATTCTCTGGACAATCTTTAAAGTAAGGGAATTGAAGTAGGAAAGCCTTAATAAAGTTTGCAATCTCTACTTCTCCTTCAGTGCCATTTATACTTTTAATCCCCACTAGGACTGTTGTAATTTTTTCAATTTTTTCATCCAAGGGAGCGTTTTTTATTTCTTCATATAAATGATTTGCCTGTTTCATAAACTGTTCAAATTTATTACATTGTTTTAATTTCATAATCGTACCCCCTCCTCTCTTTTATTAGTAATAACGATCAAGATTTACTTTATTAATCATTAAATCAAGATTACAATCTTTAAATTTTTCATAATTCTCAACAAATATCTCCATACAACGATCTAAATATCGATTTGATTTTGCTGACATGTGAGGGGTAATAACAACATTTTCAAGTTCCCAAAACGGATGTCCTTTTGGAAGTGGTTCATTTACAAAAACGTCCAAGATTGCTCCTTTAATTTTCTTTTCCTTTAAAATATTATAAAGCGCCTCTTCATCCATTAGTCCCCCACGACCAACATTAATTAACACGGCTTCTTTCTTAAGTTGACTTAATGTTTCTTCTGAGAACATACCTTTCGTCTTTGGTGTTAAAGGCAAGATAATCGCAATATAGTCGTAACCACCAATTCTGTTAAATGATTCTTCTACAGTAAACACTTCATCAAATGATGTTACTGGTTTACCTAATGTATTTACACCGTGAACAGTCATGTTAAAAAACTGTGCCTTTCTAGCAAGCTCCACTCCTATTGCTCCAGTACCATAAATTAATAAACTGCGCCCATTTAGCTCCCCTACTAAATGATCACGATCCCAAATTTGTTTGCGTTGTAATTGAATATAACGATGGAAATGCTTTTCGAAATGCAGCATACCACCTATGACAAATTCACTCATTGGTATTGCATGTATGCCTCTAACATAGGTAACGTGAATTTCACGCTCTTTTATTGCTTCAAAAGGTAAATCTTCGAGGCCTACACTTAACATTTGTATCCATCTAAGTTTTGGGAAACGATTTAAATTTTCCGCTGTTAAATCATTCCCAAAAGTCACCAATACTTCAATCTCTTGATCAATATTATTAGGAATCGCTTCTATATTTGGATAAACCAATATCTCATCCTTAAATTTCTCTACAAACTCCTGTAGATGGTGCTCCAAAATTTCATCTGTTGTACTTACAATCATCTACTTCTACCTCCCAAGAAAAAGATTTGGTAAATATGTCGATAATGGTGGAATAAAAGTAATTACTAATAATGAGAAAATTAACATGAATAAAATTGGTAAAACTGCCCTTGAAATGGTCTCAATACGAGTACCACTAATGCTCGATGCAACAAATAGATTTACGCCTACTGGTGGTGTGATAAAACCAATAGCTAAGTTTGTTACTAGAATTACACCAAAATGAATCGGATCTACTCCTAAAGACACAACAACCGGTAATAAAATAGGAGCTAAAATAACTAACGCTGAAATAGTATCAATAAACGCTCCCACAACTAATAGAAAAATATTGATTAATAATAAAATGATAATTGGACTATCTGATATACTCGTTAAATAGTTCGCGATTTGCGAAGGGATTTGTTCTAGCGTCATTAAATAAGAAAATGAAATGGATAGTCCAATAATAATCATTGTTGTCCCATTTATAATAGATGCTTCAACAAATGACTGATACATGTTTTTTAAGTTTAATTCCTTATAAACAAATAAACCAATTAATAGTGCATAAACAACCGCCACTACCGCTGCTTCAGTTGGAGAAAAAACACTTCCATAAATACCTCCCATGATTATGACGGGAATAAGAAGTGCCCATTTTGCATCCCAAAATGCCTTACAGATATCTTTAAAAGAAACCATCTCTTGAGCAGCTACAAAATTATTTTTCTTTGAAATAACATAAGAAACTAACATAAGAGAAAAACCTAGTATTAATCCCGGTATAATTCCTGCTAAAAACATCCCCCCTACAGAAACACCAGCAACAACCCCATATAATACAAACGGTATACTTGGAGGAATAATAACGCCAATCGAACCTGCAGCTGCAGTGATTGCTGAAGCAAACCCTGCTCCATAATTCCTTCTCTTCATTTCAGGAATCATAAACGAACCAATTGCGGCAACCGTTGCCGGGCCCGAACCCGAGATAGCGGAGAAAAACATACATGCTACAACAGTTACCATTGCAAGTCCCCCTACTAAGTATCCGACTAAGGCACTTGCCAAATTGAGAAGGCGTTTTGAAACTCCACCTTTTCCCATAAGAACTCCAGCTAACATAAAGAAGGGAATCGCCATCAACGGAAAAGAATCCAGCGAAGTAAATGCTCTCTGTGCAACAACTGTTAATGACATGTCTGTTGTCAGCAGGATTGTAGTGATTGCTGATAATCCTAAAGAAATTGCAATAGGAATATTCATGATAATAAATAGAAACAATGTTCCAAATAATATAAGAACCGTCATGCTAACCCTCCTTCGTAGCTTCTTCTTCCTTATTACCTTTAAAATGTAATACCATTTGCTGAATTAACCGTATTGACATTAAAGCTCCCCCTACTGGAACTGCAGCATAAGCAATCCAAATCGGAATTCTCATAGCTGGAGATGTCTGACCACGATCGAAAAGCATTGACACTACTTCTGTTCCAACAACTGCTAATACAGCTGCTAAGAAAAACCATAATATAAGTGCTAAAAACTCTACTATTCTACGATAAAATTTAGGTAGCATATCCTTAACTACTTCAACCTTTATATGCCTTTTTTGACGGACTGCAAAACTTGCTGCAATCCAAATCTGCCAAATATGTACGTATCTAGCAAATTCTTCAGTCCAACTTAAAGAATTGTTAAAGATATATCTTGACACTACTTGATAAAAGATTAGTACCACCATTATAGCCATCGTAATGACAATGAAAATCTCTTCAGCTCGTCGATCTAAAAATTTAATTAACCCTCTCAATTCCTCCACCCCCATTGATTAAAAAAGGAGAATAAATCTCCTTTTTTAATCGTGGTTTAACTAACTATTACTCGTTTGCTTGCCTTGCCATTTCAATCAACTCTTTACCAATTTCGTCCTCAAACTGATCATAAACCCCTTGTGTCGCTTCTACAAAAGCCTGCTTTTGCTCGACTGTTAATTCATTGACTTGTACCCCTTCCTCTTTTAAAAGTCCAAGCCATTCAGTATCTTGTTGGTCAGCGATTTGACGTTGTTCAGTGCGGTAGTTTTCAGACTCTTCTAGTAGAATCTGCTGAATATCTTCTGGTAAACCATTATAAAAATCATCATTCATTAGTAAAATCGTTGCAGCATAAAAGTGTCCACTTAACGTTAAGTAGTCTTGAACTTCATAAAATTTACTAGTATAAATTAATGAAATCGGACATTCCATAGCATCATAAGTCCCTTGTTGAAGTGCAGTATACAATTCACCAAATGAGAACGGAGAAGCATTTGCTCCAAGAGCTCGGAACGAAGCAGTATGAACAGGATTTTCCATTGTGCGAAGCTTTAGCCCCTCTAAATCTGCTGGTGTCTCAAGTGGTCTTAAATCATTTGTAATATGCCTGAAGCCATTTTCAGCAAATGCTAACCCTTTTAAACCCTCTTGTTCAAGCTCTTCTAAAAGTAAGTTACCTAAATCCCCATCTAATGCCTTGTATGCAGCTTCTTTAGTATGAAATAGGAACGGTAAATCAAAAACCATAAATTTACTATTAAAACCAGATAAAGGAGCTACTGCAGGAATAGTCATTTCTAAGTTTCCAAATTGAACAGCCTCGATTGCTTCACGATCTGATCCATATAAAGAACCACTTGGATAAATTGTAATTTTTACTCTACCATCCGTTCTTTCCTCTACTCTTTCTTTAAAAGTTTCTAAAGCTACATGTGTAGATTGTTGTTCATTTACTAAATGAGCCACACGAATTTCATAAGTTTCTTCTGAAGAAGAATTATTTCCTTCACCACCATTTTTAGATGCCTCTTGACTTCCGCATGCAGCTAAAACTAAAACCATCATTAACACTAAAACTAACCATCCATTTCTTTTCATAAAAATTAACCCTCCTTATTATTTATGCTAAGTCAAAATGCGTTTAGTTACATTCTGAACATGTAGCCTCATTTTTTCCTCTGCCTCTTCTTGATTTTGTCTTTTTATAGCTTCTATAATCTCTCGGTGTTCCTCTATTGCTCCAAACCCACTTTCTTGCAACGTATTTGTTAACACTAAAAAACGCTGGATTTGATTAATTAAGTTCACAACAAATTCCTTTAATTTACTGTTTTTTGATGTTTCAGCTAGATAAGAATGAAACTGTAAATCTAGTTCAATAAATTGATGAAAATCATTAACTTTAATACAATACTCCTGATCATTACAAATTTTTTCCAGAAATGCGATATCCTTATTAGTTCTACATTTCGCAACTAGTCCTGCTGATAAAGTTTCGAGCTTCTCTCTTAAGATTTGATAATCTAATGCATCTTCAGGTGAAACTGCACTCACCCTTGCTCTTGTACCTTTATTCATCTCAACTAAACCTTCATACGATAATTGCCTTAGTGCCTCTCGTATAGGTGTTCGACTAATACCTAAATCATTTGCAATTTTTTCCTCAGCTAAATATTCTAACGGTTTTACTTCGTTATTAATAATTGAACTTTTAATAGCTTTATAGGCTTGTTCAGTTAAAGTTTCAGGTGGCTTTATTTTCTCCACGATTTTCTACCTCCTATTAAATAAATAATTCAGTATACTGTATACAGAATCGACTAAAAAAATAATGATGGGGCCATCCCATAAGTGTCTGACACTTTGTTTTTGGACAGTCCAATTGCCCCCCGAGTTATATCCCTTCGTGTAGCCTAAAACCAACGACTCCCTTTTTCGGACTAGACTTTATTTCCTAAACAGAACCCTAGTAAGCTTTTATTCATAACTGTTCGTTTAACTTAGTCTTATCCTAACATGGAGTATCAAAGGTTATGTAAGTTTTTGTAAGGTAATTTACCAAACTTCTTAATTATTCTAAATGATCAGGGTTCTATATATATTTGCTAAGATAAAAATTTGTATACTGTATACAGAATTAACACAAAAAAATAATCATTTAAATTCTGTATACTGTATACAGAATTTAAATTTAATATAAATCTATAATAATATAAAGCGCTTTCAAATGTCAAACAATTTCAAATAATTTAATAAATTAATTATTAAGACGAAGCTTTTCAATAAGTTATTTAGAAAGAAGTCACTCATGAGTGTTTTGTGCAGCGAGTAAACTATCGGGCTATTGGATTAACGAAATCCTCTAACATATTTTTTAATGGGGATGGCCAATCCCCACTTTAAAAAAGGGGGGATCAATTGAAGTAGTCTGGCATTAGTATCGTACTCCTTTTAACTATTGACTATCTTCCTTCCACTTGTTTCTTACATATCTATATCCTATTAAACCAAGAAAAATAAAGGCAATAGATGTAATT
>SKOL01000200.1 GCA_007120055.1 Anaerobacillus sp. | reverse complement strand
CCAGACATTCCAGCAAAAGACTCATTTTATCAAATTGCACAATATATAGGTAAAAGAAAGTTTTAATTGAGTGAATTTCATAATTACCAAAAACGAGCCACATTGCACAATATATAGTTTGCGAATGGTTTTGACGCAACTATATTGATCTTCGTGGCGAAAATAATGAATGATGAAATTCATTAAATTGAATAAATCTATGAAATTTGGGTATATACTTAGTCGTATATACCTTTTTTGTGTTTTAGTTGGTTAGTTGGTTAGTTGGTTAGTGGTAAGTTGGAAAGATAACACGTGAATTTTACGCTTAAAATGTTGGAGCTAGAACTTCATGAGGGGTTTTGTATGAAAATAGAATGCTCGGTCGCTTTTCTTGAGTGAGCCTCTAAAATTCGATAGAGTGTGCTCCTGCGGTTACTCGTCGCAAAGCTGCATGAAGCCAATGCTAGGAAGTGTGACATGATGTGATTGAGGTCAGTTGCTTTACAGCGAAGCAAGAGAAAAGCGACCGACATTTTCATTCAAGATGGTGACGATTCATTGTCATGAACGTTATGTATAAAAAAAGAATGAGCGATTTCCTTAACGAGCCTCTGAGATTCGTTAGAAGGTCAAGGTGAAGTGAGGGAAAGCACCCGCCTTTTTCCCTATTAGCTGGGGTTGGAATGCCGTCATGAGCGATTATAAATATTGAATATATTTTAAAAATTTGATATAATAAAAAATGTCGAAATTTTATAATTACATACATATTGAGAGAGTGAGGTTATTTAAAATGGAAAGAACATATTTAATGGTTAAACCTGATGGTGTACAAAGAAATTTAGTTGGAGAAATTGTTTCAAGATTTGAGAATAAGGGATTTCAATTAGTAGGAGCAAAATTGTTAACGGTTACAAAAGAAACGGCAGAAACGCATTACGCTGAGCATAAAGAGCGTCCATTCTTCGGTGAACTTGTCGATTTTATCACTTCCGGGCCTGTTTTTGCAATGGTTTGGGAAGGTGAGAATGTCATTAATACAGCACGTAAAATGATGGGTGCTACAAACCCGGCTGATTCAGAGCCAGGAACTATTCGTGGTGACTATGCAGCAAAATTAAGTATGAATGTTATTCACGGATCTGATTCTCCTGAAAGCGCTGAACGTGAAATTGGTATTTTCTTTAAAAAAGAAGAATTAATTAGTTACGAAAAAACAATTAACCCTTGGGTTTAACTGTTATAAAAAAGGCTAAGCGCAAAAGCTTAGCCTTTTTTTTTGGTTAGTTACAAAGGAAAAAAATTCCCTTTTATATGTTAATAGGGTATGCTCTTGCGTCTCTTAGCAATGCTTCGAAGCAGACTTCCTTGTCGCAAAGCATCTTGGTCGAAGGATATTCCATCGTGTGAATGGTCAGTAGCGTTGGTGACGAAGGATTGTGGTGAGTGTTTTGTATAAAAAAAGAATGCTCGGTCGATTTTCTTGAGTGAGCCTCTAAAGCTCGATAGAGATTTACAGCGAAACGAAAGAAAGTCGACCGACATTTTTTCATATTAGATGGTGACGTTATTCGTCATGTTGGTATTGCATGAAAGTAAGTTTTTCTAGTAACAAATACTAAAGTGTGATATAAAGATATATAAATAAATGAGATTTGTCTTCTAAAAAGGGGAACAGTATAATGGATGATTATCAACGTTTTATAGAAAACATTAAAGGAAAAACAGGTATTGATTTATCCTTATATAAAGAAGCGCAAATGAAGCGTCGTCTCACATCATTGAGAGATAAGCGCGGGTTTAATGATTTTCATAGTTACTTTAACTCAATGATTAAAAGCCAAGAGTTATTTGATGAACTTCTTGAAAGGATGACAATCAATGTTTCTGAATTTTACCGTAATCCTAAACGTTGGGAAGTATTAGAGAAGAAAATATTACCTCGTTTAATGGAGAATAGTAAAAGGGTGAAAATTTGGAGTGCTGCTTGTTCCACAGGGGAAGAACCATATACATTAGCGATGATTCTTTCTAAATATAACACTCCTTCCAATATTAGTATATTGGCTACAGATTTAGATAGAGCAATTTTAGAACGTGCTAAAGTTGGTTTTTACACTGATCGTTCCATAAAAGATGTGCCAAAAGATGTTCTTAAAAAACATTTTATTCATGATGAAATGGGCTATAAAGTAAAGGATGACATAAAAAAGCTCATTAATTTTAAAAATCAAAATTTATTATCGGATCGGTTTGATACAAATTTTGACTTAATCGTTTGTCGTAATGTCATGATCTATTTTACAGAAGAAGCTAAACACGAATTATATCATAAGTTTTGCGCTGCACTAAGACCTGGTGGAGTATTATTCGTTGGGAGCACTGAACAAATTTTTAATCCAACTGAATATGGCTTTGAAACGGAAGATACCTTTTTTTATCGCAAAAAAGGCTAATGATAAATAACGGAAAGAATGCTCGGTCGATTTTCTTGAGCAAGCCTCTAAAATTTGCTTGAAACTTAAAGCAAAGACGGAGAGAATCGACCGAGATTTTTTATAAGATTAATGAATTTCATAATTCAATATTATCGCCATTAAGTATCTATATGTAGTTGCGTTAAGTCGTTCGCAACTACATATAGATTGATATGGCTTAGTTTAGGTAATTATGAAATTCACTCAGATAAGAAAATAATAAAATTTTATAAAAATTTAATTATTCATAAGACAAAGAAAGAAAACTATGTTATAATTTAGCGCATAAAAGCGCTAAAGATATCAAGGAGGAACCATGAAATGAGATATTTAACAGCAGGTGAGTCGCACGGCCCACAATTAACGACGATCGTTGAAGGGGTTCCTGCCCATTTAACTTTAGAAAAACAAGATATTGATCAAGAATTAGCAAGACGTCAAAAAGGCCATGGCCGTGGTCGAAGAATGCAAATTGAAAAAGATCAAGTGAAGATTACGAGTGGTGTTAGGCACGGGGTAACTACAGGCGCACCTATCACTCTTATTGTTGAAAATGATGACTGGAAACATTGGACGGAAATTATGGGTATCGAACCTTTTGAAGGTGAAGCTAGTGATGTTAAACGAACGATTACTAGACCACGTCCTGGACATGCAGATTTAAATGGTGCACTAAAATATAATCATCGTGACATGAGAAATGTACTAGAAAGGTCTTCGGCCAGAGAAACTACGGTACGAGTTGCAGCAGGTGCTGTCGCGAAAAAAATATTATCACAGTTTGGAATTAAGGTGGCAAGTCATGTTGTTGAGATTGGTGGAGTTAAAGCTCGAGATGTGAACTATGAAACAATCGAAGATGTACAACAAAGAACTGAAGATTCTCCTGTACGTTGCTTAGATAGTGATGCTGAAAAGAAAATGATGAATGCCATTGATCAAGCAAAAGAAGATGGTGATTCTATTGGAGGAGTTGTAGAAGTCCTCGTTGAGGGAGTTCCTATTGGTTTAGGAAGTTATGTACACTATGATAAAAAATTAGATGCAAAAATTGCTGGAGCAGTGATGGGAATTAATGCAT
>SKOL01000237.1 GCA_007120055.1 Anaerobacillus sp. | reverse complement strand
TATTTAATTTAGGAGTAGCGTCGGAGTTTTTAACAGTGTTAGAGGTTGGTTCGGTGACCGTTTCAAGTTGGAATGGAGCTGTCTCTCCTAAAGCTATCATCCAAATCGAGACTGACCACTGTAGTTCTTTTTTTAAGCGCCAATTTTTTTTAATTACCTTTTCAAGTGCTAATGGTATTTCTTTTGCGTTAATCTCTTTTGCATAAAACAGATCGATCAATTGTTTTTTTACAAGAATAAGGGCTTGTATTTCTCGTTGTTCCCCATACAAACTATTTAGTAGTTCCTCCAACTTACTGGCATCACACCACTCATACCCGTACTTCTCCACTAAAGAAATTACAGTGTTACCAACATACCGATTTATAATCACCACCACCCTTGCACAATATATATAAATTATAACTGACTTTTAACAGAATTTATTAAATATTTGAACTTTTTAATAATTTTGTAATATAACATCGCTAAATTGTTATATGGACACTTTTTTTAAAAAGAGGGTGGGACAAAAGTGTCTGACACCACGCGGATCCTACTAAATATAGACGTACATATTTACCATATGTCTATATTTGGTACCTAGCGGTGTCTGACACTTTGTTTTGTCCCACCCTCTTTTTACACTGTTAATTTTTAGTTAATAACCCCAGTGGTTTGGTTGGTAATAAGGGGCATGGTAACGTTGATGTAGTTCTTGCACCGGGGGCTGAGCTGGATAATGCGGATATTGTGGATAAATCGGTGCTTGAGCAAAATCTTTATGTTGATAATGGGTTCCATTAATCGGTTGTGTATAATCTTGTGAAGGCCAGTGCTCAATATCTAGTTTTTTATACTGAACGGGTTCATCAGCAACGTAGGCACAAACATTTCCTTTTCCATCTAACTCATCAACCATAAGTCCTTCTAATCCAATAATTGAGGGAATCTTTATTTGCGAACCTTCATGAAGGTTCGTCGGATCTTGAATATGTTGGTTATGACTAAAAAGTACATTAATGTCGATCTGATAACGGTGAGCCACTTGATACAAGGTTTCCCCTTTTTTCGTAATATGAATTTTCAATTTCATTAACCTCCTAAAACGTTTTCGATTCATAACAATATATATTTATGTTATATTTGGGTATTTGCTATTACATTTTATCTCTGCGTACATATTGGTTTTTTTATCACTTAAGATCTTTAAGGAAACTGTATCATCCCCTATTTTTATTTCATACGATATGTGTATAGGACAGAAAATGGGGGGAAATTATGTTGACACATATGAATAATATCCTTGGGATTCGGATAAACAGCGCTTCTTCTAATGCTTCGATGAACTTCGGTAATGTCGTGCATAAAGGTCACCAAGCGAACGTCAAAATGAATGTTGGCTATGCTCAAGCTGGGGACGCGAACTTCTCGCCATTACAATTTAATAACGCTAACTTAACGAATGATCCTGATGTGCTTGACCAACCACAAGCACAAATTTAAAGCTAGTTTAGGAGGTTTTTATGATACCGACTCATATTAATAATATTATTGGAATCAGAATCAATGGCGCATCTTCTAACGCTTCAATGAATTTTGGTAATTCGATATTAAAAGGGTTCCAAGGGAACGTAAAGTCAAATGTTGGTTACTTGCAACCAGGGGATGCAAACTTCTCACCATTACAATTTAATAACGCTAACTTGACGAATGATCCTGATGTCCTTGATCAGCCTCAATCACAAATTTAATTAACATCGGCAAATCCAAGTATAATTTTTAGGAGAGAAAAATTATGCAAATTAACATTAGAAATATCCGGATAAATTCGATAAGTACTATTGGTTCGTTAAATATTGGGAAAACCATTTTCAGTGATAATCAGGCCTCAAGTGCCCAATTCCCTAAACCGAATTACGAAGAGACTGAACCTGAAAATGAAGACAATGATGATAATGAACAAAATAATAATGGTGGCGAAAGTATTGAAGTTCACCCACCTATGGATGCACCGCCAATTTATATTCCTTAGTATGTCATAGCACTACTAGTTAGCCGTTAGGTTAAAACGTAGTGCTTTTTTTATTTCCGTTATAGCCTTAAGCACTGCTAAAAAACATGAACACTTAGCGCCCATTTTTCATAGTGTATTAAAGGTTGTTATTAAGGAGGGCGGATGAACTGTGTATTACTACCAATGGCCTTACAATTACTATTATCAGCAGCCGTATTACTATTGCAACTATCCATATTCCAATTATTATATTTCAACTCCGAATGGCGAACAAATGATGAATGCTGACCAATATATTAATTATTACCATAATGAAACTAATGCTGAAGAAAATAATGATATCGAAAATGAAAATGAGAAAATCAACAACTTCTATGTAAATGACGTTCCTCAACTTAATGGACTGCAACATTTTATACCTAAGTTGATGGAAACCCTTGAAAGCATGCAAGAAAAAATGGAAGAAATCGAAGAAGAAAATGAAAATTTAAAAGAAAAAATTAAAGATATAAAACCGATTAATATTGAAAATATTAATTACAAAATTCAAGAACTAACCGTTGAAGAATTATCCGGAGCTTTAAACATCGGCTTAAGCGCGTTAACTGATGCTGAGAACTTGAAAAAATTACTTAATGAAAACGGAGAAATCAAATTCAATGACCTAGATACAAATATGGAGGGAAACTTCGAAGGAATGGATGGGTAATTAGAAAAGCGTAAGCACCTCGGTCAGCTTCGACCAAAAATCGAACCTTGTCACCGTAAGGGGCTTACGCTTTCATTATAATTTTATTTCTTGGTAATTAACCAACTTATGTAATAGTCTCGCTGCTTCTTGTTCGTTTTTCGGTAACTTTTCTACGTTTAAGTTCGGAACCATTCGAAATAACCTGGCGATTCTCGGGAGGTGAAGATTTGATTTTCTAATCCACTCTTCATCCGTTAGTAACTCCGGACCACCGCTAGCTAAAAGTTGACCGTCTTTCATTAAAATGATCATATCAGCCCAAGATACGGCAAAATCTACATCATGTGTTGATAATAATACGGTTTTCCCCATAAAACTTAAGCCTTGAAGTAGAGCAGCCACTTCATCCTGTCCTTGTGGATCAAGATAAGACATTGGCTCGTCTAAAATGACAATGTCAGGCTTCATCGCAAGGATCCCAGCAATAGCTACCCGCTTTTTTTGACCGTAACTTAGTTGATAAGGTGCTCGTGATTTAAACTCCCGCATTCCTACAGAACCTAAAGCTACATTACAAACTTCTTCAATTTCTTCTTCAGAAAGCCCAAGGTTTCTTGGTCCAAATTGCACATCTTCCCAAACCGTTCCTGATATTACTTGATCATCTGGATCTTGAAATACTAGTCCTACTTTTTGGCGAATTGCTTTCGCACTTTTTTTATTTAACGGAACACCCATAATCGATACCGAACCATTTTGTGGTAGCTTCAGACCATTTAAATGATGTAATAACGTCGATTTACCAGCTCCATTTGGGCCAAGCAAAGCGACTTTTGCGCCTACGGGTATTTGTAATGAGATATCACTAATCGCCGGCGTCATATCCGGATAACTGTAAGTAACATTTTCAATCTCTACCGCT
Source organism: Anaerobacillus sp. (assembly GCA_007120055.1). The sequence goes on along the minus strand of SKOL01000237.1, from coordinate 9,140 downwards.
TGCAAGTAGATCCCTCCTTTTTATGTTGTCTACCTTTAATTAAGTTGCTACGGGAAAGTGACCTTCTAAAACAAGTGTCAGACACCGGTTCACTCCTAATATATAGACCTACTCAAATTCTTTTTGTCTATATAAATTTGGGCACGCGTGGTGTCAGACACTTTTGGGAACATACTAACTATGAAAATTTCTTTCCTAACTTCCCTGCATCAACCATTGAAGCTAAAACATCACAAATAATACGTGTACCAAGTAATGCGGTCTGGTCACTTACGTCATATGGTGGGGATACTTCTACTAATTCCATCCCACATATCCCTTCTCTAGCTACAATATCTAAAAACTTCAAACCTTCTCTCGGTGTAAACCCACCTGGTTCAGGCCACCCAGTACCAGGGACAAAACCAGCATCAAAGCTGTCAATATCGACACTTAAGTAGACTGCTTTCGCACCGCCTTGCCACGCTTTTTCTAAAGCAATTTCGGCTACTTTTTCAATTCCGAGCTTTTCAACATCATCGATGGAAATTGCTGTTGTATTAAACTTCCTTACATTTTGAACGGCCTCTCGAGGAACTTGCCAGCCACCTATTCCGACTTGAACTAAGTTTTCAGGTGGGGCATTAGGAATGTTTGTCGCATGGAACCATGGAGTAGTGTGCATACGCTCATCCATATCTTTTTCTTGTAAATCAAGGTGGCGGTCCATATGAATAATTCCAACCTTGCCATCCACTTGTTCAGCGATCGCTCGTAAACATGGATAGCCGATAGCGTGGTCACCGCCTAGCATCACTGGGAATGTTCCTTGTTTGAAAACATGAGAAACTGCTTTATAAATTTGGTCAAAGCTTTTTTCAATATTAGCAATCGTAAACACGTCACCAACATCACACATGTTTAACGATTCCACTAAATCAACACCCTTTTCGTAACTATAACTTGTATATAATTTAGAGATTCTCCGCATTGCCTCAGGTCCAAAACGAGCACCAGCTCTGTAGGTCGTTCCAATATCAAAAGGAACACCCATAAATGCAACGTCATATTCACCTACTCTTCGAACGTCTTCTAAAAACGGCGTTCGCATAAATGTAGGTATTCCCGCATAAGCAGGCCTTGGCTCCCTAGTAAACGTGGAAATTGTTCGATCCCCAATTGAAGGAGCTGCTTCCAATCCATACTTTAACGACCTTTTTAAAATTTTCTGATTTTCAACTTCAGGTATTTTTGCTTCCTTCTCAGCTTGCTCAATTCCTAGTAAATCAGTCATTCGGTCGCTTTCGAGGGCTTTTTTCTTTCTAAAGCTTAGTCCGTGATTATCGAAAAAACCCAACATGTATCACATCCTTTTCTCTTCAGTTAGATGTACTTCATGCTGTCATTAGGCAGAGTTAGGAGCACATACTAACAATATATGTATTCAATCATTTGTAAATAAATGCCTATAAAAAAAAGATTTTTTTGTAAAAGAAAGCCTATTTTGGGCTAGTTGGTTTGTTGGTTGGTTAGTGGCTAGTTAGAAAGCTGAAGGTTGGAAAGTTGGAAAAAATACGGCGAAATGAGTGGAGGCACCCGACTTTTTCAGGTTAGAAAGAGATGCTCCTGCGGTTACTCGTCGCAAAGCTGCATTAAGTAAATTCTAAGATGTATCTCATGATGTAATTGAGGTCAGTAGCTTTGGTTAAGATTAACTCGTCATGGAGGTTCTTTATGGAAAAAGGCAGAAGATTTCACTAAAAGACTTCAAGATTTCAATTACATAAAAAAAGGGGCTGTCCCAAAAGAAAGTGTCAGACACCGTTAGTCACCAAATATGGACCGATAGTAAATTTATACGTCTATATTTAGTAAGTTCTACATGGTGTCATACACTTTTGGGACAGCCTATTATTCTTCATCTAAGTTTTGAATATTTACCTTCTTATTAACTTTCGTCGACCTAATTAAGCGATGTAAATGGACAACTAAAACTCCTCGTTGGTAAGATGCATCAACTTTGTCATCTCTCACTGGATAGGGTAATTCGATCGTTCGTTTAAATGGTCCTTGAGGGATCTCTTCCTGTATTAAGCGAAAGCCATTGTAATCGACATGGAGCGTTCCTCTAACTTCGAGTGTACGTTCATATGCGTAAATGTCTACATCTTCAAGCTTCAATCCTGGTAAAGCAAAAACACATAAAATCTCATTACCAGACTCATAAATATTTATTTTTGGCCCACTACTATCAAAAAGTAAATTTTGAAAATCGGAAAAGAAATCTTCTCCTAAAAAGCTTGGCATTGATTTTTTCCAGTTGTTATTACCATTTGCACCGCCATTATTCATCGGCCAAAATTTATTCATATCCATACTTCCGCCTCCTTTACCTTTAATAGTTTATGGGCGTAAAAAAATTATGTGCTTGTCCAAGCCATCGTCAAATTGATCTCTTATAATTTTAAAAAACATTAACAAAAAACTTTGCAGCCCTTTAAACTAAAATAAAATGGTAAAAGCAGGATAAAACCCACTTTTACCATTACCATTAAATCCAAAATAAAGATGCTCCTAGTGCAAACCCACCGATTGCCGCTAAAGCTACTGGGAAAATAAACGGGCGCCATCCCCAGCCCCAACCCCAATGAAATCCAGATACTCCTCTAGATACGGGCTCTAGGTAAACATGTTGATGGTCGACGGATACTATTCTACCCGTATGCACTCTACCTGTTTTCTCATAAATTGTCACAACTTGCCCTTTGTGTTTACAACATAGATCGTAATAATGACTCACTTTACTCCCTCCTTTTGTCTATTTCTCTACTATAGTATTTAAATGACTACCTATTTGCCTGTGCTTTTACAACTGTTTTTTTAATGATAGAGAAATAGGCTATAAAACTTACCATTTAATTATTACTAGGGAAAACACCCTCCCACTGGCGCATTGTCTGACATAAACTAATGAGAAACGAAAGGTAGGCTAGACGACCAAATGCGATATACTCATTTATGGAAAAAAATAATAGGGAGGAAAATGAATATGTTTCCGTTTAAAAGTATGATGTCCCCGCTCTCAATGATGAAAAACAATAATCAAATGGGGGTTAACCCGTTTGAGTTTCATAATCATATGATGAAGCACCACCCGATGATGAAACAGCTTCCTATGATGATGAATCAAAATCCAATGATGAAACAGAACTCTGCAATGATGAAAAATTCTCCGTCAGGCATCTTTAACTCTTTTCCTTTTAATTACGATCAGCAACAATATCAAGAAGAAAACCCTTTTTTAAATAGCTTTTTTCAACCGCAAGCTCCTATGCAAGGGCAGAATCAACAGCAGCAAGCTGGTCAACTCCAACAGTCAGCCTTTCCTTTCCAGGGACACTCTCAGCATCAACCATTCTCGCTACAAGGGAAAACGCAAGTACAAAATCAACCTCAATTTCCTCAATCACTTTTCACTGACCAAAATGGAAAAGTTGATTTAAACAAGATTGGCGGGGGCGTCCAAACAGCTTTAAACCTTGCCAATCAGGTGAGCCCGATCATGAAAATGTTCGGTGGTTTTTTCAGATAAAAAAAGTGCCAGCTCACCTCAAACACTATATTTAAAAATGTGCGAGATACACTTTTAAATATAGTATTTCTTTGAGGTGAGCTGACACTTTATCGGCACCTATATTTAATTAATCATTCGTAATTTCTTTTTGTAACTGATCTTTAACACGTTCTAATGTCATTTGATATCCTTCGTTGCCGTAATTTAAACAGCGCTTTACTCTTGAAATTGTGGCAGTACTCGCGCCTGTTTCTGCCTCTATTTTTTGGTAAGTAAATCCATCACGAAGCATTCTTGCTACTTCTAGACGTTGAGCTAATGATTGTATTTCGTTAATAGTACAAAGGTCATCAAAAAATTGATAACATTCTTCTAAATCTTTTAAACTTAAAATAGCTAAAAACAGCTGGTCTAATTCTTTTCCTCTTAATTTATCGATTTGCAAATTCATTCATCCTTCCATGACGTTTTATCAGTTTATATTACTTCGTGATATTCACGCTTTGATCTAAGTTAGGAACTACATTTATCCATGTTTTCCCTTGAACAAAATTTAGCCTCTCTCCATCTTTCACCGGTAAGATTTGTCCATCAATATTTTCCCAGTCTACATATTGGTATACTCCATTTTGAATGAGCAGTGCATTTCCACCTGAAGTGAGATCAATATTCCTGCGCCCTTGATTATCAATAACTCGGTGTTTCATCTCTACAATTAAAAGGTTATTGGTGAATACTGGTTTTTCTGATTCAAGATCTAAATTTTGTTCTCCACCGACAGTCCGAATGTAATTGTTATTTTCTTGATCAAATTTGTATATAACATTATTTGAACTACTTCCATAATTAATTTTAATCTCTTCGGCTAACTCTCCTTTTACCATTTCACCTTCCTCCATAAAAGGAAGGGTTGGTACTGGGGAAATTAACGTATGATTAGCATGTTCCGCCGCTTTAATCAAATTCTCATAGCTTGTATACATATTATGAGGAGCGCTTCTCTCAGATGAACGCCAGAGATACCTACCATCATAACTTAAACCATTAATATAATCGACTTGGCCACTTTCAACCATGGAAAACGCTTGCGGACTTCCACCTGCAGAGACGTAAATTCCATTATAACCATTATTGAAATTAATATAATAATCTCTAGCGCTGCGAACAGGTCCAATTACTTCGGGCTTTTCACTATGATAAAATGCAAGCAGACGAGTAATCGTTCCTTCTGATAAAACTTCATAAACTAAATCCGCTTGATAAAGGCCTGTTTGTGGTCTTGCTGAGCGGGAGTTTTCAATCATAACACCGAATGCTCGGTAATCAACATCTTCATTTGTGCCGATACCTGTTAACGGAAATTGATTTTCAAAAACTTCTACTTCAGGCTCAGGCTCTGGTTTCGGCTCTGGCTCTGGTTCAGTTTTTTCAAGAACTTCTTCTGGTGGGTCATCTGGTTGAATAGCAACAGTATCTTCCTTTTTATTACAAGCAAAGACGAATGTAACTACGAGTATTAAAAGCAATCCTAAAGTAAGCCTTTTCATCATAAAACCTTCCTTTACAAAAGATATCCTTTTATAGTTTAACGCATAATCGAAGGAAAGAGTACCGTTTTCTTCTTTACATCAAAAATCCCTTTTTGAGTAACACGAATATACGGTAAATGAGTTGATGAAAAAAACAGAAGACTATAGATAGGATCTTCGAACAAATATCCTCTTTCTTTTAATGCGCTCACAAGACTCTTCTCTTCCTTAATAACTTCTTCCATTCGTTTATTAGACATTACTCCATATAACTCTAGCTTTATACTATTTATTACCTTTCCTCTTTCTGTTAAAACAATACCACCTTGTTGCTGTTTTAATTGTTGAAAAGCAAGTAACATATCTTTTTTATTTTTCCCGATTAAAATTAAGTCCCCGGTGTTAGAAAAAGACGACGCGAAACCCGAAACATTTTTTGCAAAGCCTTTAATGATCGTATTAATGATCCAATGCCCATTTTTATCGACCATAATGAAGAAACTTTCATCGCTCTCAGCAGGTAACTGCTCTTGTGTGACATCAATGGAAATACGATATGGTTTTAAAATGACGGAATTCATCATCTCAATTCCAAGTGGCATTGAGAAATGCATATCACTTTCGGTTAAATCCCAATTTAACTCGAGCGGTTTAACATCATATTCTTCCCATGGAAATGACGGTACTGGATATTGGTGAACTCCATCTTTTTTCACCCACTGACCTTTCGCTAATACAGAAACTGGTAAAGGATTATTCTTATCCTCAAGAATATTGATGTGAGCTAGCCTTCCAGGTGCTATCATTCCGACACGGTCATCTAAGTGATAATGGCGCGCCACATTATACGTCGCCATTGCATAAGCATCAGTGTCAGGAATACCTTTATCTAAAGCAATTTTAATCGCCATATCCATAAAGCCTTGTTCGTAAAAACTCGGTGTTGATCCATCCGTTGTTAAAAGTACTCGACTAAAATCATCTACACCTAGCTCTAAAAGTTCCTCGATTATTTGCGGCAAATCCGGACGAATAGAAGAATACCTTAATGATGTTGTATACCCCATTTCAAGACGCATTAAAGCTTCTTTCCCTGTCATTGCTTCATGATCGGAACTCACACCTAATAAAGCCATTTGCGTTAACGTTCGTTCTGAAGCTCCTGGAAAATGTCCTTCGATTGGTTTGTTTAACTTTTTCGTTTCCTGAAGCCAATGGAGCATACTGTCATCTCCATGGAGAACTTTCGGCCAAGCGGTTAATTCTCCACCTTGAACAACAAGAGGATGTTCAAGCCACGATTTCATATTAGAATAAGAAAAAATAGCTTCCTCGTTTTCTAACTCCGTTTGTGCGTCATAACGACACCACCAATACATCGATGTTGGCAACTTATCTAAGTCATCAATTAGTGTAAGCGCTTTCTTTTTGTCCAAATTTAAAAACCAAATCATGTTGTCGTTAATTAATGTCGTCGTCCCATGAACAGATGCATATTCAGCCAATGAATGGGGATTATATAACTGAAACGGGTGAGCATGATGTTCTATATATCCTGGAACAAGGGTTTGATTGCTACAATCAACCACTTCAGTACCTTCCATTTTTAAAGGCATATCTTTACCAACATATATAATGCGGTCTTCATGAATCCAAATATTTGCCTGAAGCCATTTATTTAGAACGCTATTTAAATAGGTCGCATTTGTTAAACATATTGTTGGTGCAACCTCACCGCGAATGATTTGGAGTTGTTTGCGTATTTGTTTTTTTGACCAACGTTCAACTCGTTGTGCCACTTTTATCACCCAATTCTCATAAAAATGTGTTTCTACTATCGTAACATATTTTTATCATTTACCACACTAAAGTTTTTGACAAAAAACAAATATTTTTGTCAAAAAATAACGAAAGGTGATTTACTAATGAAAAAGATAACACCAAACATCGGATTATTAAATTCTTTTATTAGACTTACTTGTGGATTTACAATGCTGGCATGGGGAACTTCTAAACTTGTGAAAAGACCTTTCAGCAACTCACCAGTAATAGCAATTGTTTTAGGAGCAATGAAAGTAGCAGAAGGATTTACGCGCTTTTGTCCATTAACATTCTTATTTGAGGAAAGAATGGAAGAACTTGCAAAAGAAAGCGATACCGAGGCTCCTGACACTACTGAGAAAAGTTACGATGACCTGATTAATCCAAGCTAAAAAGGTGTCTTAAAAAGGTGTCTGACACCTCTCGTGGACAAATCAACAAAATGTCCTTCTGGGGTGGACACCTTTGATTTTTCAAAAGATTAAATGGGATTGTCCCCAAAAAAAGTGTCAGACACCGTTAGGCTTATATAGACGGGCTACTGAATTTATACGTCTATATTTAGTAAGTTCTACATGGTGTCAGACACTTATGGGACATCCACATTTTGGGGTTTTAATTATTCTGCAACTGCTTTATCGCTTTGCTGCCGATATCGTTCCGGTAAAAAAGTGCTTCCGAATCGATCATTTCCAGTTGTTTATATACTTCTTTCTGTGCTTCTAAAAGGTTTGAGGCTTTATGTGCAAGTAACAGTACCCTTCCACCATTCGTTACGAATTCACCGTTTACTATTTTCGATCCCGCATGGAAGACAAGAGTATCTTCTGATAAACAGTTTAAGCCGGCAAATCTCAATCCTTTTTCATAGCTACCTGGATAGCCTTTTGAAGCTAGAACAACGCCAATAATCGCATCATCACTCCAAGTTAACTCTACTTTTTCCCCTTCTAAAAGGCTTAAAAATACATCGACTAAATCATTTTCCAATCGTGGTAAAACAACTTGCGTTTCAGGGTCACCAAAGCGTGCGTTAAACTCAATCACTTTTGCCCCTTCACTTGTCATCATTAAACCAGCGTATAAAATCCCGGTAAACGTTCTACCCTCTTGTTTCATCGCTTTCGCCATTGGGATTAAAACATTTTCAACTGCATCATCAACGTCTTTTTGACTAAATTGTGGTACCGGGGAGTAAGCTCCCATTCCACCAGTGTTTGGACCAGCGTCTCCATCAAACGCTCGTTTATGATCTTGAGCGCCTACCATTGGAATGACTACTTCATCATTTACAAACGCCATTAACGAAAGTTCTTCACCTGCTAAATATTGTTCAATCACAACTTTTTGACCCGCTTCACCAAAGGCATCTTTTTGCAGCATATTTTCCAATGCTGCGATCGCGTCCTCATTTGTCATTGCGACGACAACACCTTTACCAGCCGCTAGACCATCCGCTTTAATGACTATTGGGGCACCTTTTTCTTCAACATAAGCTTTTGCCTCATCAAACGTCGTAAATGTTTCAAAAAAGCCCGTTGGTATGTCATACTTTTTCATAATTTCCTTGGCAAACGATTTACTCCCTTCAATAAGAGCGGCTGCTTTCGTCGGGCCAAAAACACGTAATCCGTTGTTTTGAAATTCATCAACAACACCGTTCAGTAACGGAACTTCTGGACCAACAATCGTTAAGTCAATCTCTTCTTGCTTTGCAAAAAGAACAAGTCCCGCCGTATCCATTTCAGAAATCGGGACAAGCTTTGCAACATCAGTCATTCCATCATTTCCAGGTGCCACAAATACTTGGTCGACCTTTTTACTCTCCGCACATTTCCAAGCAATGGCATGCTCCCTACCACCGCCACCAATTACTAATACCTTCAAAGCGTTCCCCCCCTTTTAAATGTAGAATTTATAATTTAAAATTAAAAATTAGCTTTTGTGATGCTTCGATGAAAACACGAACATCGTTATAATTTAAAAATTTAAATCGCTAAACTTACCTCGAAGCTTTCCGCTCAAAAATTGTAAATTTTAAATTGTGAATTGTAAATTTAACATTAATGTTTAAAATGTCTTACTCCTGTCATGACCATGGCAATTCCTAGTTCGTCGGCTTTTTTAATTGAGTCTTCGTCGCGAATTGAGCCTCCTGGTTGGATAATCGCCGTAACTCCAGCAAGGCCAGCAGCTTCAACCGTATCGTTCATTGGGAAAAATGCATCTGACCCCAT
>SKOL01000098.1 GCA_007120055.1 Anaerobacillus sp. | reverse complement strand
TAGGTTCGAAGTATCCTTTCGAATCCCACTCTTGAATAAATGGAAGTATTTCTTTATCAACAAAGCTACGCACCATTTTTCTAACCATTTCTTGTTCTTCACTTAAATGAAAATTCAACATCTTTAACCTCCTAGATTATTAAATTGATATTTCTAATTAACTTTAATGCAATAAACATGCCAACTAAATAATCTTCTAAAAACCATGAATATTCAAAATATTCAATACGAAATTAACTTATTAGCCGTTTCAAACTATATTCAATTAATTCAAGTTAATTCATAAATAAATCATTGATACAAATTCAAATTATATTTTCCTCTTTTACCTTATACGACTACTTCTTCCTTACGATTCAGCTTTCTCTATTTTTTTATCAATGATTTTTCAAGAATCTCTACAACATCTAATGTTTGAATAGTTTCATCTACTTCTTTTGCTTTCGTTCCATCACTTAACATCGTTAAGCAATATGGACATCCACTACCAATGACAGTTGGACTTACTTCTAGCGCTTGTTCTGTTCTAGCAACGTTCACTCTCGTTCCAACATGCTCTTCCATCCACATTAAGCCACCACCAGCTCCACAGCACATTCCATCTTCACGGTTGCGTTCCATTTCTACTAACTTAACGCCCGGAATGGCTCGTAAAACATCACGTGGTGCTTCATATACTTCATTGTATCGACCCAAATAACACGAATCGTGGAATGTAATTGTTTCATTAACGGCAAATTGCGGCTTTAGTTTACCTTCTTTGATCCATTGGGCTAATAGCTCTGTATGGTGATAAACTTCAGCTTCTAATCCAAATTCCGGATATTCATTTTTAAAAGTATTGTACGTGTGTGGATCGATCGTAACAATCTTTTTAATGTTGTGCTTTTGGAACAATTCAATATTTGAAGCAGCTAACTCTTGGAATAAAAACTCATTACCAATTCGGCGTGGTGTGTCCCCAGAGTTTTTCTCCTTATTACCTAATATTGCAAACTTAATTCCTGCTTCATTCATGACTCTTGCAAAAGACTGTGCTACCTTTTGGCTACGGTTATCATACGCACCCATGGATCCAACGAAGAATAAATACTCAATTTCCTCGCCTCTTTTTTCCATTTCTTTTACAGTTGGTACGTCAATATCCTCACGCATACCTTTCCAATTTTCCCGCTCTTTACGATTAATTCCCCAAGGGTTTCCTTGACGTTCAATATTCGTAATCGCACGCTGTGCATCAGCATCAAGTTTCCCTTCCGTAAGAACTAAGTAGCGGCGCATATCAATAATTTTATCAACATGTTCATTCATCACCGGACATTGATCTTCACAGTTTCTACATGTCGTACAAGCCCAAATTTCTTCTTCAGTAATGACATCGCCAATCATCGAAACATCATACCCTGCAGCTACTTCTTGCCCACCAACAGCTTGCATTGCTAATTGATTTGCTTTTGTATTGTTAAAAGCAAATTCAGGTAACCAAGGTTTACGTGAAGTTACAGCGGCACCTTTTTCCGTTAAATGATCACGAAGTTTAATAATTAAATTCATCGGAGAGAGATCTTTTCCTGTTCCTGCAGCAGGACACATGCTCGTACAACGGCCACACTCAACACAAGCATATAAATCTAATAATTGTTTTTGATGGAAGTCTTCTATTTTATTAATCCCAAACACTTCTTGATCTTCTTCCTCAAAGTTAATTGAAGCTAACTGACCAACTTTGTGTGTTCTCCCTAAGTAAACGTTTGCCGGACCAGCGATTAAATGTGCATGTTTTGATTGTGGGATATAAACTAAGAAAGTTAATAAGAAAAGTAAATGTGCCCACCAAAATACGAAAAATAATGCCCCTGCTGCTGTTGCACCAATTCCACTTACGATTGTCGCTAATCCGCCAGCAATGGGTTCTGCCCATGTTACCGTTTTATCAAGCCAGATGATTTCCATTGCTTTTCCGAAAATCTTGGAAACCATCAAGCCACCGATAAAGATTAGTACAAGGCCAGATTTAAAGTTTCGCTTAAGGCGACCAAGTTTTTCAACATAACGACGGTGAAACGCCCAAACTACCGCAACAATGATTAATAAAACAACAATCTCTTGCATGAATGTAAAGATTGGATAAAGTGGACCTAATGGTAGATGTGATCCGATCGCCAAACCTTTCCAGATTAAATCAATTGCACCTAACTGTACGAGCAGAAAACCATAAAATAATAGCACATGAATAATTCCGCTTTTCGTATCTTTCATTAATTTCTTTTGTCCGAATACGTAAACGAGTACTTCATCAATTCGTTCTTTCGTTGTTTTGTTCCATTCAGCCTTTTTTCCAAGTTTAATAAATTCATAGCGTGTTTTAACTAATGTAGTAAATAAATACAATGCATAACCTGTTACGATTAAAAATAACGCCCAATTAATGATTTGCAGTGTTTCCATATTTATAAACCTCCCCCATTGTTTTATAATAAAGCAAGTCAAAAATGAATTTAAATTCATTTTCAACTTGCTTTACTCATAACTTGATATTAATTTTAGCTCTCTTATTTTCCAGTGAAGTTTGGTGGACGTTTTTCAATAAATGCCGATGTACCTTCTTTTTTGTCCTCAGAATTGAATAAGATTGCTTGGGCTAACTTTTCAATGAGTAGTCCTGTTTTCATATCGGTTTCCGCCCCCATATTTACAGCAATTTTAGCTAACTTAACCGCTAGTGGTCCCTTCGCCAATATCTGTCCGGCAACTTCTTCAACCTTATTAAAAAGTTCATCTTGTTCTACCACTTCTGAGATTAAGCCGATGCGTAAAGCTTCATCTGCAGTAATAATTTTTCCAGTTAAAATCATCTCTAACGCTTTACCTTTTCCAACTATTCTTGATAAACGTTGAGTGCCCCCAGCACCAGGGATAATTGATAAATTTAACTCTGGTAAGCCAAATTTTGCATTAGACGATGCAATTCTAATATCACATGACATTGCTAATTCACAACCACCACCTAAAGCGAATCCATTAACCATCGCTATTGTAGGCTTACTATAGTTTTCGATAATTTCGTAAGTTTCTTGCATACCATGTTTACTAAATGCATCGAGAGAAGTTTTTTTGATTAACTGACCAATATCGGCACCTGCAGCAAAAGACTTCTCACCTTTTCCTGTGAAAATTACACAGCCAACCGCATCATCATTCTCTAACTCTTTTAATGCAATTACTATTTCCTTTAATGTTTCAGCGTTTAAAGCATTCCTCACTTCTTGACGATTTATCGTAATAACCGCTAGTTTTCCGTCAACTGTTACTAAAATGTTTTCGAAATCCACTTTAAAACATCTCCTTTACTAAAAAATTAAGTAATTTTGTTTCATTTAAGATAATCATTTTCATATTGAACTCTAACTTATTGTTATGAGTATTGTTTTTTAAGTTGAGCAGCGATAATATTTTTCTGGATTTCAGATGTTCCCTCATAAAGTCTAGAAATTCTTGCATCTCGATAAAAGCGCTCAATCGGATATTCCGCAATATATCCAATTC
>SKOL01000511.1 GCA_007120055.1 Anaerobacillus sp. | reverse complement strand
ACAATAAAGTTGAAGGTTCTAATGAAGATGAGACCAAAGACTCAAAGGATACTGATGAAAATAACGGTAAAAATGAAAGTAACGGAAGCGATGATGGAACTGAAAAAGGAAACGATGAAACAGAAAAAGACAGTTCTACTTCTGACGAGAAAAAACTCCTTACCGAAGATGAAGCAAAAATAAAAGTAAAAGAACATTTAAATATTATTTACGATGATGAAGTTAACATCGTAGTAGATCGTGAAGAAGACGGCAAATATGTTGTACAAGTATTTGATGTCGTGCAAGGCGAAGATGGTGTTGGCCATACTTCTACAAGAGGTTGGTACACAGTTGATCGTGAAACAGGAGAGGTTGAATCTCTGTTTTAAGCTCGCGCTAATTTGTTGAAACGGTAAAAAAATACTTTGTCTACACAATAAAAGAGGTGCGAATTAGCACCTCTTTTTGTTTGGCGCTGTTGTTAAAAACGATTATACTACTTTAAATGACAATAGATAGCAATCTGATTTGTATTAATGAGTCAAAATTTCCCGAGAAATACGGGAAAACGTTGGCGATACTTAGCGATTCTTTGCAAATTCAGAATAATCGCCTATGATCACGAAAAATTTTCCTTTCCAACTGGGGGTCTCTTGTCGAGAAATGGCCTGTTTTATTCAGTTTCCCGTACCTAAAGTTGTGGCCCCCACAGCGAGTACCTAACCCCTGACATCTTAAATGCGTTAACATAAGCGATTGTCAGACCTTGTAGCTTAAACGTGCAATTCCACAGTAAATGCCAGAAAACGACATTTAAACGAGCATATTATGGTAGATACACAAATTTTATTTACTATAATAAAGTGTTGATGTAAAATAGTTTATTAGGTTAATGAATTTCATAATTCAATATTTCCGCCATTAAGTTTCTATATGTAGTTGTGTTAAGTCGCTCGCAACTACATATAGTCTTGATATGGCTCAATTTAGGTAATTATGAAATTCACTCAGGTATAAATATTATGTAACTTTTTAAAGCTTTTAGTCGTCTAATAAAAATAGAATAATAGATTTTGTATCATTTAGTAAGTTTCTCGTTCGCTATACGCCGGTTATGGCAATGATCGTAGTTATACATCGTTGTAAATTTTTACCGATCGGTATAACGTAGCAAAATTAAGAAAAGAGGAGTGTCTGAAGTTGGCACAATCAAGAATAGAAAATAAAAAAACAAATCAAAACAAATCAGTTAAGCGTTTTATGAAGGTCGCGTTATTTACGTTCCTAGGTCTTTTAATTATCACGGGCGCAGTTATTGGATATGTTTTTACTAAAATGAACAGTGTTGCATCAGGGGCACAACAAGAATTAGAAAGAGGAGACCGCTCTGAATTACGAGAAAACGCAGTAAATCCAATTAACGATCCAATTTCAATCTTGTTTCTTGGGCTTGATAGTCGCGATGGTAATTTAAGTGGTAGAACGGATGCGATGGTTCTAGCAACTTTTAATCCAGAGGACAACTCGATCAAAATGCTTAATATCCCACGTGATTCTCGTGTTGAAATTGTCGGAAGAGACCGTTTAGATAAAATCAATCATGCCCATGCTTTTGGTGGTCTAGATATGACGATTGCAACCGTTGAAAATCTACTAAACATCCCAGTAGATTACTTTGTATCGTTAAACTTCGATGCATTTATGGATATTGTTGATGAATTAGGTGGAGTTACAGTTAACTCACCAAGAACGTTTACGGAAAGAGACAATGCAACATACGGTACGATCACGATCTATGAAGGTGAGCAAAGATTAAATGGGCAAGAGGCGCTTGCTTACGTGAGAATGCGTAAAAGCGATCCGAGAGGTGACTTAGGCCGTGGTGAACGTCAAAAGGAAGTCATTGAATCGATTATAAAAGAAGCAACGAGCTTTAGCTCGATTACAAGATTTGGTCCAATGATGGATGCACTCGGCAATAACTTAAAGACAAACCTTGGTTTTAATAGCATCATTAGAATGCATACCTATGCTAGCAGTTTAAATAATATTGACTCCTTAAGTTTTAAAGGAGGAAACCTTACGCTGAATGGAATCTACTATTATGAATTAGATGAACAATCAGTAAGAGAAATTTCAGAGGAATTACAAATACACCTAAATATGATCGAAGCTCCTGAGCCAGAAGAGCTAGAGGAACAGCAAGAAGGGCAAGAGGGACTATAGAAAATATAAGACAAAAAAGCTGGCGAAGCCGGCTTTTTGTCTGTAAATAATGATAAATACGTATTTACCCTTGCGTATTTTTCGTATACGATGGTTTAGATGTGTTTCGAAAAAGAAACAATAATGATAAACAAAAAATGCATGATAGAGTCTTAGTGACACATCAGACATGGTAATGAGAGTCGATTTTTCTAAAATTAAGAATGAACCATTGTGTACCACTTATTAGCAATTTAAGTTGCCTGTGATGATGAAGACATCAATCTATGATGAAATCACCAATCTATGATAGAAAGGCTGTTTTCGTATGCAAAAAAAGAAAATATTATTCTTTATATACCAAATGGGTGGTGGAGGAGCTGCTCGCACGCTATTAAATATTATTAATAACTTAGATAGAGAACAATTTTCTCCTTTACTAGTGACCTTGAATTTTGATGGCTCTTATGAGAACGAGGTGAAAGATGATGTCGAGTTTATTAAACTAGACACGCAAAGGCTAAGTAAATCGATTTTTAAACTAGCGAAAATTATTAAAAATGAAGAGGTAGACCTCGTATTCAGCACAATCCCAAGAGTCAATACGATAGCGATATTAGCGACTATGTTTTCGTTCTCAAAAGCGAAATCTGTCGTAAGAGAAGCGGACAACTTAGGTGGCAATTTTAAAACGGACTTACAACTGCTCGGTTTTGGCTTCATGTACAAATTTTCAAATCAAATCGTTTCATTATCAGAAGGCGTAAAAGAAAACTTAGTAAACAAATATAAAGTGAAGCCTGAAGAAATTAAAGTGATTTATAATCCAGTTGATCTCAACAGAATTAACGAAAAAATAGAGAACGATCAAATCAATCCGAAATATCAATCGATTTTTAACAACCCGAAAGAAAAAGTTGTCATTACAGCGGGAAGACTCGTAGAACAAAAAGATCACCAAACATTACTCAATGCGTTTGCCAAAACCAACGCTAAAATCTCAAGTAGGCTAGTGATACTTGGGGAAGGGCACTTGAAAGAAAAACTTCAACAACAAGCAGAAGAATTAAACGTCGCAGATCGCGTTCATTTCATTGGTTTTCAAAGTAATCCATATATTTACTTTCGACAAGCCGACGTATTTGTACTTTCATCAAAACATGAAGGTTTTTGCCATGTCATTGCCGAAGCGCTCGCAACTGGTACCCCAGTTGTCTCAACTGATTGTAAATCAGGTCCATCCGAAGTCTTAGACAAAGGAAAGTATGGCTTCCTATGCCAAGTAGGTAATGTTGAAGAGATGGTTGAAAATATGTTGTGCGTTCTAAACAATAATGAAGAACAAAGAAAAGAGATTATTGAAAAAGGCCTTAAAAGAGTAAGTGACTTTGATGCAGCAAAAATTGTTCGGCAATATGAAGAGGTTTTTATTGAAACGCTAAAAAAATAGTGAAGAACACATATATTCTATAATTTTCGAGAAATAAATGACTAGTCTATTTCTCGTAATGTAATCCTGCTTACCGATATGTTTTATAAAAAAGAAGGTGTGACTAATGACTTCAAAAAAAGTCGTCCATATGACGACGGTGCATCATCCACTTGATCCAAGAATTTTCTATAAGGAATGCCAATCGCTCCAAAAAGCGGGGTTTGACGTTCATTTAATTGTACCGATTGAAAAAGAAGTACCAGAAAGTGACGTCACAATCGTTCCGATAAAAAAATATTATGGTAAATTTTCGAGAATGCTATTTTCGACGCTCGAAGCTTACCGTAAGGCAAAAGAGCTTAAAGCTGATTACTATCATGTACATGATCCAGAGCTTTTACCAGTCGCTTGGCTTCTTAAAAACCGTAACAATGTCGTCATTTATGACATTCACGAAGATTATGAAACAAGCATTATGCAAAAAGAATATATTCCGAAACCTTTAAGGAGTATAATAGCGAAATTTTACAAATCCGTAGAAAAGGTACTTTCGAGAAAGTTAGAGCTTTGTTTAGCTGAAAAATATTATAAGGAAAAGTACCCGAGAGGAAAGTGTATTTTAAATTATCCAGTTTTAAACAGTAAGTTGACGAATCACCAAATAGAGGACAAGCCAGTTGAGAACAAGTTAATTTATACTGGAAATATATCTGTTGAAAGAGGGGCAAATATTCACGCGAGACTCCCTTTGATTGATGAGAGTATTTTTGTACATTTTTATGGAAAATGCCCGAAAAAGTTTGCAGATGCGATGTATGAGGGTGCTGGGGAACGAAAACATCAACTAGTCATCGAAGGAATTGACCGTTACGTTCCGAAAGATGAAATTGATGATGCCTACATTAGTCGGCGATGGTTAGCTGGGGTTGCCTTATTTCCACCAACGGATCATTACTTAAAAAAGGAATTAACAAAGTTTTTTGAGTATATGAGTGCCGGGATTCCGATCCTTTGTTCTGACTTTCCGGCTTGGAAGCAATTTGTAGAAAAACACTCGTGTGGAATTGCAGTAAATCCCAATGACGATACAGCGATAAAAAAAGCGATTGAATATTTACGGGCAAATCCGAATGAAGCTCAGCAAATGGGTAACAATGGTAAAAAAGCAGTGACGGAACAGCTGAATTGGGAGTGCGAGGGAGAAAAACTCGTGAATTGGTACAAGGAACTATCGAAGCACTAGGAAATTATCTTTTCAGTAACGATAACAAACAAAACTAACTAAGTCTTTATCTTTCATTAAAAGGCGGGATCAATTTGAAAGAAGAAAAACAAAATAAACCAATGATTTCAATCATCACGCCTAGCTATAATTCGGCAAAGTTTATCGGTGATACAATTCAATCTGTACTGAACCAGACGTATACGAATTGGGAAATGGTTATCGTCGATGATTGTTCGAAAGATGAGACGGTTAAGATCATTCAACAATACGAGGACGAGCGGATCAGACTCATTCAACTACAGGAAAACAGTGGACCAGCAATAGCCCGCAACACCGCGATTGAAGCAGCACAAGGTCGTTACCTTTCTTTTCTTGACAGTGATGATCAATGGCTTCCGGAGAAGCTCGAAATACAATTACGTTTTATGCAAGAGCGTGAAATCGCTTTTTCCTATAGTAAGTATAAAAATATGACTGAAGATGGGATAGAAACAAATACAATCGTCGATGTCCCTGAAATGGTGTCATACGAAGACCTCTTAAAACATAATGTGATCGGCTGTCTTACCGTGATGATCGATAAAGACAAGGTAGGAGAAGTAACGATGGTCAATATTCGCACTCGTCAAGACTATGTTTTATGGCTCGACCTTTGTAAAAGAGGGTTTACGGCCTACGGACTTCAAGAGGTGTTAGCGAAATACAGAATAGTAGAAAATTCAGTTTCGAGTAACAAGTTAAAAATGGCAAAGCAAAATTGGAAAGTTTATCGAGAAATCGAAAAACTGAGCCTCGCCAAAAGCCTGTGGTATTTTATGCATTATGGGTATTTTAAAATGAAAAAATACATTGGTTAAAATCCTGAAGTGAAACGGTCGAAAGTGTAATGGACAACAGATTACTTGGCGATAGAACAAAATCGCCCTAATTCGATCAAGCATAGAGTATGAAAACGTATAGTTTTTTAATATAGAATAATTTGGACAAAGAAAATATATAGACATATATACACATTGTGTGATATTAGTGTTGATGAACAGGCTCGAACGGAGAGTCCATCATGCGTTTTATGCAACACTACAAATGTAGTAGCGATGAAATTGAATGGCGGTGTAATGTAACTTTATGCAAAAATATATAGATGAAATGTTGAAAAGAAAAGACCTATTAATTTATTTAGTAAAGTCAGGTTTGAAGGCCGAAAACCGTAATAGTTATTTAGGTTACTTTTGGTGGTTATTAGATCCGTTACTAGGGGTTATGGTCTATTACTTTTTAGTGGGCGTCATTTTAGGACGTGGCGGGGAAAACTTCGCTGTGTTTCTCGTCATTGGATTAGTAGCTTGGCGTTGGACGAATACGACAGTCAATGGTTCGGCGAGGGCGATATTAAAGTATTCGTCGATCATCAATCAAGTGTATTTGCCAAAATCGATTTTTCCGTTGACGATTACCTTTACTCAACTAATTAACTTTTCATTTGGGTTAGTTATTGTCGCACTATTTTTAGGGTTTTTCGGAGTGATCCCTGGATGGCAAGTCATTTATTTACCATTAATTATATTAGTGCAATTATTATTTTTATTAGCTATTAGTTTATTTTTGTCTTATATATGTGTGTTTATTAGAGATATAGATAATGTGTTGACTCACTTAACTCGAATTTGGTTTTATTCATCACCTGTTATTTGGGAGGGTGGACGCTTATCAGGAGCAGCTGACACTTATAAATGGGTAGAGATTTTAATTATGATTAATCCATTTGCTCATATTGTCACCGCTTATCGCGATATTTTGATGTATCAAACGAGCCCACAGTTTACAGGGCTAGCTGTGATCGCTCTTGTATCTTCTTGTGTAATTGTTGGACTTATATACTATTATAGTCAAAATGAACACAAAATCATTAAAGCACTTTAAAAGAGGGTTTTAAACATGTCATTAACAGAAAAAAGAGCTAAACAAACGAAAGCAGACTTAAGAGACGTTGTTTTACGAGTGGAAGATTTAGGCGTTTCGTTTCGAACAGGGACGAAAGATGACTACAAATCACACGTTATTAACTTCTTTAATCGAAACAAAGAAGCTGTAAATAAGAAACTGTTTTGGCCATTGAAAAATATTAATTTTTCCGGATATCAAGGTGAGATTTTAGGGATTATAGGGTCAAACGGTTCTGGAAAAACGACGTTATGTAAACTCATCTCAGGGATTATCGAACCGGATGAAGGAAAGCTTTTCGTCGATGGACGTGTATCTGCATTATTCTCACTTGGAATGGGCTTTAATAAAGAGCTAACAGGACGAGAAAATGTTTATTTAAATGGAATGATGCTCGGAATTGAAAAAGAAAAAATCACCGAATTTATCGATGAAATTCATGAGTTTTCAGGGATTGGTGATTTTATTGATCGACCGATGAAAACTTATTCAAGCGGGATGAAAGCAAGGCTAGGGTTTAGTGTGGCCGCGTTTTTAGAGCCAGAAATTTTAATTTTAGATGAATCGCTAAATACGGGAGATCTTGCCTTTAGCCGAAAAGCAGCAGAGAAAATGAAAGAGCTTGTTGCTAAGGCAAAAATGGTTGTTCTTGTCACCCATAGCTTACGTTTTGCGAAAAAGAACTGTGAACGTTTAATTTGGTTGGACAAAGGTGTGGTTAGAGCCGATGGCGACCCGGGCGAGGTCATCGAAAAGTATAAAGAATCGGTGCCACAAAGAGTGAGACGACCGAAGAAAAAACTGGATATTCAAAAAACAGAACTAGATTTGAAAGATCGTACCGTCGTTAAAGCTGATAATGTTGGGGTTGCCTATCAGAACAATAAAGAGACGTTTTGGGCGTTAAAAAACATCAATTTTGAGATCAAGGAAGGCGAAGTAGTCGGGATCATTGGTCATAATGGAGCGGGAAAAAGTACGCTTTGTAAGCTAATGACGAATATCTTAACACCGGATCAAGGAAAGATGAAGCTCTATGGTGAAACGACTTCGCTACTCGGTTATGGAACAGGTTTTAACTCACAATTAAACGGTCGCGATAATATTTTTCTAAATGGAATGTTACTTGGTATCCCAAAACGTAAAATCGAAGAGGATTATCCGAAGATTGTCGAGTTTTCCGAACTAAAAGGAGCCATCGATAAGCCAGTAAAAAAATATTCGAGTGGAATGCAAGCACGGCTCGGTTTTAGTATCGCGGTTACTTTACAGCCAGACATCTTTATTATCGATGAAGCATTGTCGACAGGTGATTTAGCATTTAAGCAAAAAGCGAGTGAAAAAATTCAGGAGATGATGGAGAAGGCGAAAGCGGTCATTATCGTGTCGCATAGCATGGGGTTTGTTGAACGGATTTGTACACGTGCGATTTGGATTGAAAAAGGTGAAATTGTATTTGATGGTGATGCGGAGGAAGCGGTAAAACAATACCGATTAAAGTATGACCAAGCCCCTGCCAAACCGAAAAAGAAACGAAGAAAAGTGAAGAAAAAAACGTCAAGTAATGAATAGGTGTTGAAGTGCGATGGTAAAAAACGTTATTCGAAAAATGATCGTAAATCCAATGGAGAAGATGTTATTTAAGTTACTCGGGTCTAAACAACGAGAGTTTCTTAAAAATAAATTGACTGATAAACAAAAGCTTTTTATCAAGAAATTCTTTTTTTCAGGTAAATGGCAACGGGCAGAAATTAATCAGGTCAAGCATCGCCTTTATAACCTTGGATTTACAAAGCGTGGCTTAGAAGAACTGAAACAACTATGCAATAAAAAGGACGAGCCTTATTTAAATCGGCTCGCGACGTGGGAGTTAGCACTATGGTATGCGAACCAATACAGTGAGGACGGTGCTAAAAACTGTCTTGATCTATTACGTAA
Organism: Anaerobacillus sp.; assembly: GCA_007120055.1. The sequence goes on along the minus strand of SKOL01000511.1, from coordinate 4,065 downwards.
GGCGCTAAAAGATGAGCGAGACCCGGTTCGAATTCGCCAAGCGGCCATTATGGAAGCGGAGTGTTATGAACTTTTAGGACAAATTGAGCCAGCGAAAAAAGTCATCTCAGAAGCGCTCGCTATTGAAAAGCACCCTGATCTATACTTAGCTGCTGCCAATTTAGAAACGGAGATGTCAGCACGTATAACAACGATAAATAAAGCTTTAGCGATGTTTGGCATATCGGAAATTTCCTTGGACGAAACTCAAAGCGAACAAGTTCCTGCCTATGATTGTTTAATGTCTTCGGGAACGAGTCCAAAGGGGAGTGAAACAGGTGAAAATCCAAAAGTAACGATTATTATGCCCGTGTTTAATGCTGAAGATGTCATTCACACATCGATAGAGGCAATGCTTGCCCAAACGTGGAAAAACATCGAAGTTCTCGTTGTCGATGATTGCAGTAAAGACCGGACTGTTGAGATCGTTGAGGAGTATACGAAAAAAGATCAAAGAGTACAACTCATCAAGTCGCCTGTCAATGGAGGCGCCTATATGGCACGAAACCAAGCATTGCAAATTGCGACAGGAGACTTTGTTACGATTAATGATGCCGACGATTGGTCTCACCCGGAAAAGTTAGAAACTCAAGTTCGTCATCTAATTGAGAACCCGCACATACAAGGGAACACTTCTGCCCAAGCGCGTTCCACTAATGAGTTAAAGTTCTACCGTCGCGGAAAACCAGGAACGTATATCTTTAGTAATATGTCGTCGTTTATGTTTCGTAGAGAGGTCGTGTTAGAAAAACTCGGCTTCTGGCATTGTGTACGCTTTGCTGCTGATTCAGAGTTTATTAGACGGATAAAAAAAGTGTTTGGGGCAAAAGCGATTGTAGAAATCCCAACAGGACCGCTTTCGTTTCAACGTCAAACAGAAACGTCTTTAACAGGAAATTCAGCCTTTGGTTATCACGGCTTTAAGATGGGTGTAAGAAGAGAGTACGAAGAAGCCCACGATTATTTCCACGTTACTTCAGATAATCTCTATTATGACTTTCCGAATCAGAAGCCACCGTTTCCAGTTCCAGAACCGATGTGGCCAAAGCGAGAAGAAAAAGCAGCGGGCTATCGCACGTTTGATATCCTATATGCATCAGAATTTCGTCATGAAGATGTAAGTACAGAGTTAGTGGAAATAACGACGTTAAAAAATAAAGGATTACAGATTGGACTTGTACAACTGTCTCAATATGACGTAAGTCCTGAGAGAAAAATTAATTCCCAAATCCGCCATCTCCTCAATGGTGATACGGTACAAATGGTCGTTTACGGGGAGAAGGTTGATGTTGAGACATTGATTATTCGCAATCCTCTGAGCCTTCAAGATTGGCAAAAATATATTCCTACTGTGAATGCGAAACGAGTTATGGTGGCCGTTGAAAAGCTACCTCAACAAAATGTCGAAGTTTTTTTAACGAAGGCGAAAGAAAATGTAGAGAACTTCTTCGAAAGCGAAGTGCTATGGTATCCAAAAGACGATTCGGTACGTGAGCAATTAAACGAGGTTCAAATCATTCCCGTCGCAACAACAGATTGGAAGCTGGAGGCGTTCATAAGTGAAAAATCATGAACGAGAAGTACTCAATCAAGAGGAGAAGCTTGAAATCGTTCATCAAGAAAATCACAACGAAAGAGAAGAAGAGCTTTTAAGGAAATTAGTGAAACGCCAAGCAGAAGTACAACGCCTACAAAATGAAGCGAAAAAGCTAAAAAAAGAGCGCGATCTTGTGACGAAAAATTATAACACGATCACCAAAAGCTCTCTTTACAAGATATCAGCCCCTTTAAGAAAGACATTAAAAGGGTTCAGAAAGTTAGTCGGATTGGTAAGAAGGGTTTTAATCGGAGCAAAATATGAACAAATTGCGAGTGAACATCAAGTCCTTCTCAAAGAAAAGCAAAGGCTTGAAAAAGAGGTCAAACGTTCACAAACGAAACTAAAGCAGAAAGAAGAAGCACTTATCACAAAGGTGAAGCGGGAAGAAGAACTGCTGCTTCAATTACAGCAAGTAGATGCGGATGAGCTTGTAAAACGAGTAAAACAAGCGAAAGAAGATGGCCGCATTTTAGATAGCTTACATGAGCTAATCGAACATAGAAGTTTACATGACGAGCGTTTTAGCACTGCCTTAAAATACGCAGCGAAGCAGTATTTAAATGAAGATGAAGACTTGAAGCACCTTGTTTATAAAAACGTTTTACAAGGCTTAAAAATTGAAGAAGTACCTGAATTTATTGTTCGATCCGCAGAAACGAGTCAGACCGTACCACTCTATGATCTTTCATCGTTTCGGGCAAGCTTAACGATGAGAGCAAGGCAAAGGCAGTTAAACAACTTTATGCCAGAATGGATCCTTGAGGACAAGTTTAATGCGTATACGTTTATCGATGATCTAAAGATTAAAAGTCCATGGACGAACACAGAACGATACCCGTTGAAAGAAATCCCTCAACAATCTGGAGTGGTTATTAAACCTGTCGATGGCGCTGGATCACGAGGTGTTTACTTAGTATTTTCACTGACGAACATTTACGATGTGAAGCGAGCCGACACGTTAACGAGTTGGAACGATCTAGAAGTAGCGATGAACGATGATTTAGCTCTAGGATTGGTTAAGAAAGATGAATGGATGATCGAAGAACTTATTTATGGAAATGAGACGAAAGATCAACCAGCACGTGACTTGAAGTTTTATTGTTTTTACGGAAAAGTAGCCTTAATTTTAGAAGTTCTTCGTTATCCAGAGGTGAAGTATTGCTGGTGGACGGCAAGTGGCGAACGTATACAAACTGGTAAGTATGAAGCAGATTTATTTGAAGGCGATGGAATTAAACAGGCAGAAGTAGAACTGGCGGCCGATATTAGCGTCCAAATTCCTGCTCCGTTTATACGAATTGATTTTTTAAAAAGTAGTGCTGGCTTAGTTTTCGGAGAGTTCACACCGAAGCCAGGTCATTACGATCAGTTTGATAAGATAACTGATGAGTTGTTAGGGGAGTATTTTTTAGAAGCAGAAACACGGCTACACAAAGATTTATTAGAAGGAAAAAACTTTTTGAATTTTAATAAGTTACGGTCGATCAAGTCAAATGTATAAACAATCGATTAAAGAGGCGATGTATAAAATGGAATTAAATAAAAAAAATTGGCTACCAAGTCTTACAAGCGAGGTCGTTTCTAACGCACTAGGTCATCAGTTATGTCCTTATTTAGTCGCTCTAGAAGGTTGGAGGCGTGGTTTAAAATTAAAGTGGTATACAAATGATTCTGATAAATTCAGTAACATGAAAATATGGTATGTTGATAAGCCAGGAAAGCTATTTTCCCTTAGTTCTGGGAATAGAACGCATTACTTTTTTAGAACACGCGGTGACAAAGTAACGAATGAAGCTGTTGAGATTGGTGCCGATAAAGAACAAACAAAAACGTGGTTAATGAAAGCGGGCGTTCCTGTTCCAAATGGAAGAAGGTTTAGTGAGGCTTGTACGAATGAAGATATCCTAAGTTATGGTGGAACAATTGAATATCCTCTTGTGCTTAAACCGACGGACGGAAGCTTTGGTCGAGGAGTAATAATTAATATTGAAAATGAAGAAGCTCTAAAAAAGGCACTTATTTATGTGCGTTTAGAACTTAACTATCTTGATGTCATTGTTGAATCATATATTCCTGGAGAAGATTATCGCCTTTATGTTGTTGATAATAAAGTCATCGGGGCTATGAGGAGGATCCCAGCAAACGTTGTTGGTGATGGTAAAAGTTCGGTCAAACAATTGATTGATATGAAAAACCAAGAAAGAAAGCAAAATCCACGCCTCACCAGTTGTTTAATTAAAGTGGATCAAGAACTAAAAGAGTTTATCCAAGAAGCTGGTAATACACTAGAAAGTGTTCTACAAAACGGTGAACGGTTATTTTTAAGAGAAACTAGTAATATATCTCTAGGAGGTGACCCAATTGAAGCAACCTATGAGTTGCCGGCAGAAGTAAAGAATATCGCCGTTAAAGCAGTGAATGCAGTT